>PANR01000056.1 GCA_002707695.1 Legionellaceae bacterium | reverse complement strand
GTGTTAACAACTCGCCCGCGCCGATTGCGCAACCACCCAGCTTTGCGAGCCATGCTTGCAGAAACGACGTTAACGGTGAATGATCTCGTCCAGCCTTTATTTATTACACACGGTAAAAACATTCACAAACCGATAACCAGCATGCCAGGTCAATCGCAGTTTTCAGTCGATAAAATTGGTGCTGAAGCAAAAGCGATTGCTGAGCTTGGTATTAAGGCAGTATTGTTGTTCGGTATTCCTGAGACTAAAGATGCCGAGGGCTCATCAAGCTGGCAAGACGATGGCGTGATTCAACAAGCGATTCGTGAAATTAAATCGGTTGCTCCTGATTTGTTAGTGATTGCTGATGTCTGTTTTTGTGAATACACCGATCACGGGCATTGTGGTGTATTATGTGAAAAAACGGTGGTTGATAATGATAAAACGCTACCCTTGCTGGCAAAACAAGCAGTAAGTTTTGCTAAAGCGGGCGCTGATATCATCGCTCCTAGCGGCATGATGGACGGCATGGTAGCAGCAATTCGTGAAGGCCTGGACCAAGCCGGTTTTGAGCACTTACCGATTTTAAGTTATGCGGTGAAGTATGCTTCAAGTTTATATGGGCCGTTTCGTGAAGCGGCTGAAGGTGCGCCGCAATTTGGTGACCGTAAAACCTATCAAATGAATCCTGCAAACAGTCATGTGGCCTTACGTGAAGCTGAACTTGATATTCAAGAAGGTGCGGATATGTTGATGGTCAAACCTGCGGTGCATTATCTTGATATTATTTATCGCTTAAAGCAAACCTTTCCTGAGATGCCATTAGCAGCCTATCATGTGAGTGGTGAGTATTCGATGATTAAAGCAGCTGCTGAGAAAAACTGGATTGATGAGAAAAGGGTAGCGCTAGAAATTTTATTAAGCATCAAACGTGCCGGCGCAGATTTTATTATTACGTATTTTGCAAAAGATGTGGCGACGTGGTTGTAATGTTTTTTCTAAGTGTGTTGTTGCCCCCGACTTCACAGTTGTCATCCCCGACCTGATCGGGGATCCAGGAATATTAATTAAAAAACTGGATTCCCGCCTGCGCGGGAATGACAGCGGAGTCGGGTTGGATTCCTTTCGGCGCTGCGCATTCCATGCTTCACTTGAAAGCCTGCCCTCGACTCCTGTCTCGGGCGTTCAGCGGGAAAAAGCTCGCGCTTTTTCTATCTCCGCTTCACCCTGCGCGGGAATGACAGCGGAGTTGCGGGACCATAGATCAAACTGCCTCAATTTTACAATACTGAGGTTCCCAATAAAGCGCATCAATGCGCGCTTTGATTTGCTCAGCTGAAAAATTCTCGCAAAGCTTTTCTTCAACAATTTTAGTGGCAATCTCTAAAGCCATGTCTTTGACAAACGCTTTAGAAGTAGAAATCTCAGGCAAGAGGCTTTCGCTCGCATGGTTTGAGATAGGTGAGTGAGAGGCAAGCGCTTTTGCTGCCGCATACAAGACGCTGTCTGGCATACGTTTTGCGTTGACAGCCGTTACTGCTAAGCCAAGGGCAGGAAAAATCAGGGCGTTATTGCATTGCGAAACCACATATTTTTTGCCATTGAATTCACAATCTTCAAAAGGGCTGCCAGTAGCAATGCGTGCTTTGCCGTTCGTCCATGTTAATAAATCATGGGGCGTGGCCTCGGCTAATTTGGTTGGATTGGAAAGCGGCATAATGATAGGCCGTTCGACTTGTTTGGCCATGGTTGTCACGACAGCTTCATTGAACATATTCGGGCAACCTGAGCAGCCAATTAAAATAGTTGGTTTTACATGTTCAATAACGTTTTGCAACAAGGTTTTATCCCAGCCACAAATATCATCACTGTGGCGAGCAAAATGCGATTGAGCCTCAGTTAATCCTTCAGAAGTTTGTGTGATGAGTCCGTCTCGATCAATGATCCAAAACAAACGGCTTGCTTCAAGCTCAGTTAAACCTTCTTGAATAGCTGCGTGGTAAATGCTATTGGCAATGCCCAATCCGGCACTGCCGCCACCAAAAATAACAATACGTTGATTGGCGAGCGTGCTTTGATTCGCTGCAATCGCGGATAAAAGTGCTGCTAACGCAACAACGCCTGTGCCTTGCACATCATCATTGAATGTGCAGAGGTCATCGCGATAATGTTTAAGTAATCGGCTGGCATTGTTGCGGCCGAGATCTTCCCAGTGCAAAAAAGCATTAGGAAAATGTTTTTTGACTAGCTGGACAAATTTATCAACAAATTCGTCATAATCCTTGCCACGTATGCGTTTGCTGTGCCAACCAAGATACATAGGGTCGCCTAATAATTCTTCATTATCAGTGCCTACATCGAGCATGATTGGTAGTGTATGCAGTGGATTAATGCCGCCAAGTGCTGTGTAAACAGCAAGCTTTGCAATAGGAATATCCATTGCGCTAATACCATAATCACCAATACCCAAAACGCCTTCACCGTCAGTTACAACGATAATCTGAATATCGGGATTAGAACGATTGGCTAATACTTCTTCCATATAATCCATATCTTCGTAGCAAAGGTACAGGCCACGAGGTTGCCTAAAGCGTTTGTTAAATGTTTTAACGGCCGTGCTGACAGTCGGGGTATAAACGACTGGCATTAATTCATGAAGATGTTCACTGAGCAGTTTAAAATATAATACTTGATTACGGTCTAGCAAATTATTTAAAAAAATATATTTTTGCAGTCGTGTCCCATGATTTTGTAATTGAAAGTATGCCCGAGCGGCTTGTTCTTCAATCGTTTCAACACGCTTGGGTAGTTTGCCAAACAATCCTAGAGCATGGCGCTCCTGATTGGTAAATGCTGAGCCTTTGTTGAGCTGGGGTACGCTGAGCAAGGCTTTGCTGCGCAGTCGGGTTTTGATGACGGGCTCATGAGAGCCTTTATCGATATCTATTTCATAATCTAACATATCGTCGGTCTTTTGTTTCCAATATTGCTACATTGTGCCAAAATGCGCTCATAAAGCAATTCCGGACAACAGAAATGTCATTACAGAACACATTTTGGCCAACAGAGCTCTATGAATATTATCAAAAAGTGGCCACAAGAGAAAAAGCACTATTGCAACGTCTTCAGGAGAAAGCCGGGGCTTTGCTCGATGCAAAAATGCAGATACCACCTGAGCAAGGGCAGTTGTTATTTTGGTTGGTCAAAGTGCTGAAGGTAAAAAAAGCGTTAGAAGTTGGCAGCTATGGCGGCTATAGCAGTATTTGTATGGCATGGGCCATGCCAAATGATGGACAGCTAATTGCATGTGAACGTAATGAAACCTTTATCAAGCTCGCTCAAGAATTTTGGAAAGAGGCGGGCGTCATTGACAAAATTACGCTAAAACTTGCGCCGGCTGTTGAATCGATGGAAGGTATGATTGACACCGATGCCGACTCGTTTGATTTTATTTTTATTGATGCAGACAAAAATGACTATCATGAATATTATGAATTGGCGTTACAATTAATTCGAAAAGGCGGCGTGATTGCAATAGACAATACGTTGCAAACACAACGTTGGTTAGCGAGTCAAACGGAGCGTCAAGGCGCGGGTCATCAAGTTGTGCGAGAGCTCAATGAGAAGATACTGCATGATGAGCGTGTATCAATGTGTATGTTGCCTATTGGAAGCGGTATGACATTGATTGAAAAGTTATGAGTTATCAGTGCGTTTTCCATCTTCATGGTTGTAGATGCCATCATCGTTGCTGATTAACGCTTGGTTCCAAGGCAGGTTATGATAGAGCCCGCTTTCGCTCATGCTGAAAAGTGGGTATTTAATGATGTCAAAATAGGGTGAATAATCAAAATCACCGGGTGCAAATAAGTTTGGATTCCGCTGTACAAGCTCAATATCGCCATTTTTGTTGATCACTATCTTAGGTAATACCGGAAAGTTAACAAATTGAAACGCTTCGGCGAGCAAAGAAGAGCAAATTTTTCGGTGAGAGTTGCGGTTTGTTTTAAAAAGCGATGAAAATAAACGTCTTGGTATAATGCTCACTGGCATGGTGAGTCGCAATAAATCAAAAATTTGACGAACGTTATAATCATATCCAATTGCGCCGATACAGTATGCAATGACTTTGTCACAATCTTCTGGTGATAAGGCGCGTGGTCTGCATATACGAATGTGATGTAGTCGATATTTTGCAATCGAAGTGACAATAGTGCCTTTGCCAAGAAACCCTTCAATGATTAACGGTGCGTCAACGTCTCCTTGATAATTGTTGATGATATGTTCACGCAATTTTCGGTTTGCAATTTCGTATAGATGGCCAATGTAAATAGCCGCATGCGACCAGTTGCTACGAGTGAGTATTTTGATAGTGTTGCTAATTCGGCTGGTCCCTTCGACTAATAACACATCACCAGGGCGAACCTCGAAACAGATGCGATCAAAATCACAAATAGGCATTTCATCCCCGGTTGGCTTATGTTCGTGCGCCATCCATTCAGAGAGTTTGTGTATGAACCAATGTCCGAGTTTATTCATACTCTTAATCTTAGTGCATGGGGAAGATAGTGCAAGTGGGGATTGAGGTTTTTGTAGGTTGGGAGTGACAATAGCTATAGGTAAAAATTATCAATGCTTGCTTAATTCAACCGCTAGGCCAATATAGGTTTCAGGGGTCAGCGCCAAGAGGCGTTGTTTGGCGTCATCCGGCAGATCGGTTTGTTGGATAAAGTCATGTAAAATGGCTTTGTTAATCGCTTTGCCGCGGCTGAGCGTTTTAAGTTGCTCATAAGCATCGTCATGACCATAGCGCCGCATGACAGTTTGCACAGCCTCGGTGAGCACGCTCCAGTGATTATTTAAATCTTCAGCTATTGTGTCCTGATTAACGTGTAATTTCTCAATGCCTTTTTGCAGGCTTTGATAAGCAATGAGGCTATGTGAAAGTGCTACGCCGATGTTTCTTAATACCGTTGAATCAGATAAGTCCCGCTGTAAGCGTGAAATAGGTAACTTATCAGCAAAATGATTTAGCAAAGCGTTACTGATGCCAAGGTTACCCTCTGCGTTTTCAAAATCGATAGGATTGATTTTGTGAGGCATGGTAGAAGAGCCTACGCTGTGTTCATCAACTTTTTGGCTGAAATAATTTTTTGAAATATAAAGCCACATATCACGCGAAACATCGACTAAAACAGTGTTAAATTGATTCATCGTATGCGAGAGGTGGGCAATATAGTCATGAGGTTCAATTTGAGTAGTGTATAAATTTGGCGTTAGCGAAAAGTTTTCTAAGTAGTTTTTGCTGAGTGTGATCCAGTCAATCTCTGGATAAGCAACAACATGTGCGTTGAAATTGCCTGTTGCGCCATTACATTTCGCTTTGATGGGCGTTTCTTTGAATCGATGTAATGATGATTTTAAACGTTCAGCAAAGACACGATATTCTTTTCCAAGCGTGGTTGGTGTTGCAGCTTGCCCATGTGTGTGCGCTAGCATTGGCAGGTTAGCGTGCTCATCAGCTAATTTGCTAAGCTTATCAACGATAGTCTGCATGGCGGGCAAGAGTATGTCTTCACGCGCATTTTTAATCATCAAGGCGTAAGCAATATTGTTAACGTCATCTGATGTGCATGCAAAGTGAATAAACTGTGAAAGATGGGATAGGCTTTTATGTGATTGACATTGCTCGCGAAGATAATATTCAACAGCTTTAAGATCGTGGTGGGTTTTGGCTTCTGTCGACTTAATTTTTTTAGCATCGGTGGTTGAAAAGTTGTCAATTAGTGATAAAAGATAAGTCTTATCATCCGCAGAAAGTGGGGGCAGTTCTTTAATAGCTTTTTCATTACTCAGCGCAATTAGCCAGTGTATCTTTGCCGTCAGTCGATATTTCATCAAGGCAAATTCGCTGAAGTAGGGGCGAAGCGCGGCAGTTTTGTCGTTGTAGCGCCCGTCAATTGGCGAAATGGCTGTGAGTGAGTCAAAATCCATTACGCCATTGTAGCGTATTTTTTGGTGAGTTTGTAGTCATCCGTATCGTTATTGGCAAATCTTGCTAGTAAGTAGAGGTTGCTGATATGCTATCTGCCAAGGAGCAGCAAGGATGTTAGAAGCCAAATACCGACATTTGTATCAGCGTTGCCTAGTCGATGGTCTGGCTGCAGGTTTGTCACGACTCGAGTTTATTCACCCCAAACATCTCTCGTTACTTTCGTGTTTTTTCGGTGTGCTAGTTATTCCGTTGTTGTTTTACCATCATCCCATTTGGGCAGTCATCACGTTGTTATTTTCAGGTTATTTAGATAGTGTTGATGGAACTTTAGCGCGTTTGAAAAAAATGAGCTCGGTCAGTGGGGCGGTGTTAGATATTATGTGTGACCGCCTGGTTGAGTTTGCGGTGATCATGGGGCTTTACTTGCAACAACCAGCACGGGCGTTTTGGTGCATTTTAATGTTGGGCAGTATCCTCATTTGCATTACGTCGTTTTTATTAGCTGCAGCGGTTTCTGAGAATGAATCACACAAAAGCTTTCATTATAGTCCCGGCTTAATGGAGCGAGCAGAAGCCTTCATTTTTTTTGTTGCGATGATCTTGTTTCCATCAGTTTTTGAAGGCCTGGCTGTATTATTTAGCATACTTGTATTTTACACCGCTGCCGTTAGAATCATGCAGTTGTTGCGACAGTGTTGAGGCTCGCTTGCTTGTTTGATGGAGGTTCAGCGTCATCGGATCATTGAACAACCAAAGCGTTTCATTTGTGCTTGTATCAACACTGCTTAGCAAGTGTTGCGTATTGCCTCCAAAGCTATATCCGCAAAATTGCGTGAGCCCCATGTTAGTTGTGTTGATAGTCTGCCAACCGAGTTTGGTGTTACCGTGCTGATAATAACGATACTCAGGTTGGTGAGTGTTGGCGTTTAACCCGCAAGCAATAACTAAGTTGGCGGGGGCAATGTTACGCATGATAACACGGCTGCCAGGATAAACTACACTCATCGGAAAGTTGGTGTTGTACAACGTATTGGTATTTGATGAGTAGTCCAAAATAGCTGGTGATGAGCCATTAACATTATCCAAATGGTAAAACCAAGCGCCATCATTTCGAACGACCATTTGCCAGGTGCTCGGACCATCAGTCACATGCAATGTCGGCTTCCAAAGCGCATTGCTTTGTGTGGCATCGATACAGTGCAGTGAAAGCGGGTTCTGAGGGTTTCTTGCGTCAAAGATATCGTCACAAACTAATCCATGGTTTTCATGTAAAGAAAGCAATGATGAGTTGCTCATCGGGTTAGTTGTGCTCCATTGACCTTGTCCAGCGTTATTGTTGTAAGCGAGCTTGTTATAATTTGCAAATACACGACCACTATCAGTTAATATAGTCGGTGTAGCATTATTGCTATCACTGCCTGGAAGGTTGTATGTTGTTAATGCGCCAGCTGGCGTACTTTGATAAAGCTTAAAACTTTGATTGCCAGAACTGCTTTGGCTATCAGGTGCTAGATACAAATTTCCAGTGTTGTCGTTAAAGCTATCTGTTTCATATGACCAATAACCAGTGTTGCCAGGAAGATCTTTTTGTATCTTCCAGGTGGTAGGCGTATTGGTATTGCTAATGGCATAGCGCGTGTAATCGTTACCTTGGGCATCAATATATCCTGCAATAAGGTAGGCGGTCCCACCCGACGCTGCCATCGCCAGTGCTATCATTTGATTGTTAGGAAGATTTAATGCGGTGCTCACTATTTGCGGCGATCGTAGCCAATGTTGGCCATCGAAATAATCAACGCCATCAATTGTCATGCCTGTTTTTGGGTCTTGTGTTTCAACCGTAGCCCATGCTGTTGCTTGTTTGCCTGTTTGTGGATAGCTTGGATAGATGCCGTCAATATTGAGTGCGCCAGGAATGGGTTGTGCATCACTCCAAGTTTTTCCGTTAAAAAATGATACGCCAACTTGCTTGTCGGGGGTTGCGCCAGTAGCTATGGCATAAGGACCATAAGTGTATATGTTACCGATACTTTCCATATTATTAATTTGCATGGGTGTTGTTTCAGGTTTTAAACTTGCATCAAAGTTAAGTTTAACTAGTGGGGCAGAGAGCGCGCTGCTCGAAGCAAATAATAATGCGCTGAATAATAAGGTGGTATTGGGTCGGTTCATGTCATTTCTCCTCTGCATTTATTGATCATTTTTCTGTGAATTTATAGTAATATCGTTAATTGTCAAGCAGCTCGTTTGCTAGACGTTCAGATACGCTGTTGAGATAATAAGCGAGCCGCAAAGATTTCAGCTCTTTCTGATTTAAATCCCCAGATTTTTTTAGTAGCTTACGCTTACGAGTTAGTATTAGCTGCAAGCTCATAGCTGCAGCAACGGATAAATTTAAACTTTCACACATGCCGTGCATGGGGATGTGAAAGAATGTGTCACATCGATTTTTTGCTTCATCTGAAATGCCGCGGTGTTCGTTACCAAACAATAAGCAGATGGGTTGATCTAGGGGGAGTTGATCCAAGGGCAAGCCTTCGTTCATGACGGCGCCAGCAATCATAGTATTTTGAGGCAGCGATTGCTCAAAGGTCTCAAAATCCGCGTGATGATGAGGGAGGATCCAACGATAGCTACCTTGCGTGGTTCGCTTTGCATGCAGTGCTTTTCCCTCGGCTTTAATCACGTGAACATGTAAACCACCTAATGCTTCACAGGTTCGCACGATAGCTGCTGCATTATGTGGGTCCGATGGCGCTTCAACGGCGACATGCACACTGCCGATGCGTTGCCCTAAGCTGGCGTCAATTTTAGCTTTACGCGCATCGGTCACATAGGGCGCAAGTTTTTCGAGCGAGAGATCGATGTCCATGATGACAGTCTAACACAAGCCGTGCTAATATGCTGCCATGATTACGATGACAAAAGCCGCAGAAGCGCACTTTAAAAAACTTGTTCAAAATCACCAGGATAAAGAGGTTTCATTAAAAATTGAAGCCATTCATCCTAATACGCCTTCACCGGAGTGTGGTATTCGATTTTTCAAGCCTGGGCCTGAAGATGCCGATGATTTGCCGATTGGTTATGACGGATTTATGTTGTATGTCGATGCTAAAAGTTTGCCTTATCTGCAAGATACGTTTATTGATTTTAAACAAGACGGTTTAAACGGCGAGCTTATTGTTGAAACGCCAAATCTGAAATCATCCGGCAAACTAGATGATAGCATGCCGATCTCCTCACAAGTTCAATTTTTATTGGATACAGAAATTAATCCTTCAGTTGCATCACACGGTGGTTTCATTAGTCTTGTTGCGGTCACGGCCGAGAATGTTGTTAAACTTCGTTTTGGCGGTGGTTGCCAGGGGTGTGGCATGGCAAATGTGACGCTAAAGCAGGGGGTTGAAAAAACCTTATTAGAAAAAATACCTGCTATCAAAGCTATTGAGGATGTGACGGATCATGAGGGCGGTCAAAATCCTTACTATCAATAATCCCACCGCCTAAACAAACATCGCCGCCATAAAACACAATTGATTGACCAGGGGTGACAGCGCGCTGAGGTTCTTCGAACTTGACGTAGGCGATATCAGCATCAATTTTTTCAACACGACAAGCTTGATCGGTTTGGCGATAGCGAATTTTTGCAGTACAAGCAAACGGTGTTTTGGGTGCTTCCCCACTGATCCAAGTTAACTGATTAGCAATTAATGATGGTTTAAATAGAAGAGGGTGGTCATTGCGTTGCACGACAATGAGTACATTACGCTTTAAATTTTTTTGAGCAACATACCAGGCTGATTCCTCAAGATTTTTCATGCCACCGATGCCCAAGCCTTGTCGTTGACCGATGGTGTAATACATTAATCCTTGATGTTTTCCAATTATTTTTCCTGCTTCGGTTTCAATGTTGCCAGGTTGTGCGGGCAAATATTGCTTTAGAAAATCTCGAAATTTGCGTTCACCGATAAAACAAATGCCGGTGCTATCTTTTTTGTTATGATTGCGAAATTCATATTGCTCGGCAATTTTTCTCACCTCGGGTTTTTCAAGTTCGCCAACAGGGAAGAGTGCATCTTTAATTTGTTGTTGATTCAGGGCGTATAAAAAATAACTTTGATCCTTATTGTTGTCTAAACCTTTCAGCAAGAATGTCTCGCCGTTTATTTTTTTTGATCGTACATAATGCCCCGTTGCAATATAATCAGCACCGAGCGATTTGGCATAATCAAGAAACGCGCGAAATTTAATTTCTTTATTGCACATGATGTCAGGATTAGGAGTGCGTCCTGCTTGATACTCTTCTAAAAAATAACTAAAGACACGATCCCAATACTCTGTTGCAAAATTAACCGTGTGCAAGCGAATGCCCAACTTGAGTGCAACGGCTTGTGCGTCAATCAAATCTTGGTCAGCAGAGCAATTGTCATCATTGCCGTCTTCTTCCCAGTTTTTCATGAAAAGTCCTTCGACATGATAACCTTGTTGTTGCAACAATAGTGCAGAGACGGATGAATCAACCCCGCCTGACATGCCTACCATTACCGTTTTTTTATGATTGCTCATAGCTTGCGCATTTTAGCAAGAATCTGCGAGATGCCCAAGGAATGCTTCTCAATGACTAGCGCCAAGGCACAACATTCGTTAGAATGCGCCTAACTATCGAAATAATAAGGAGAGATCATGGCTTACCAACATATTCAGCAACCTGATTCTGGTGAAAAAATAACCGTTAATGATGACTTCTCATTGAATGTGCCTGACCAGCCTATCATCCCATTTATTGAGGGAGATGGCATCGGCGTGGATGTAAGCCCTGTGATGAAAAAGGTTGTCGATGCGGCGGTAGAAAAAGCTTATGGCGGTAAAAAACAAATTAGTTGGATGGAAATTTTTGCTGGTGAAAAAGCAGTGAAAACCTATGGCGATGACACCTGGTTGCCTGATGAAACCTTAAAAGCCGTTAAAGAATACGCTGTTGCAATTAAAGGGCCATTAACCACGCCGGTCGGCGGTGGTATTCGCTCGCTTAATGTTGCGTTGCGCCAAGAGCTTGACCTGTATATTTGTTTGCGACCTGTTCGTTATTTCAAAGGTGTGCCAAGTCCTGTTAAAGAGCCTGAAAAAACTGACATGGTTATTTTCCGTGAAAACTCTGAAGATATTTATGCGGGTATTGAATGGCAGGCTGACTCGGATGAAGCAAAAAAAGTCATTAAGTTTTTGCAAGATGATATGGGTGTTAGAAAAATTCGTTTTCCTGAGCATTGTGGTATTGGTGTGAAACCCGTTTCTCAGCAAGGGACATCACGTTTGGTTCGCGCGGCTATTCAATATACTATTGATAATGATCGTGACTCGGTTACCTTGGTCCACAAAGGTAATATTATGAAATTCACTGAAGGTGCATTTCGTGATTGGGGTTATGAAACGGCGATTAATGATTTTGATGCAAAACCATTGGATGGCGGTCCTTGGCATGTATTAAAAAATCCTAATACTGGCAAAGATATTGTTGTCAAAGATGTTATTGCTGATGCGATGTTGCAGCAGATTTTATTGCGTCCAGCTGAATACAGCGTTGTTGCTACATTGAATCTTAATGGCGATTACATTTCAGATGCATTGGCAGC
>PANR01000055.1 GCA_002707695.1 Legionellaceae bacterium | reverse complement strand
TCAAGAAGCTCAAATCACCCAGAACCAAGGCGAACTTGCCACTCAAGGCACTGAGATTACGCAAAATCGGGGTGAACTTGTCGCCCAAGGCACTGAGATTGTTCAAAACCAAGCGCTCGACCAAAGCCAAATTGCTCAAAATCAGGCTGAGCTTAACGAAGCTGCGATGGCGGAGGGCATAAACTTTCAATCACTGATGGCTAACACGAGCAATCCGTTTGTTAATCAAACTGAAGCTCACTCGATTGCTACCGCACTTGGCAACCTAGATTTAGCAGAGAAGGGCAAACTAGCCCCCATTAAACCCAATGCAGCCACACTTGCTGCAACGAACAAAAAGCTCGTCATGTTAAGTAGCGGCATGTTTGGCAATAGTGTACAAGCACAAGCTAATGCGTTTGCTCGCTTGCCAACAACAGGTGATGAGTTAAATACTCGATTCGAGCAACTTAAAACGATGATAACGCTTGTTAAAGTGCTTCATGACTCAGGCCAAGTCACCCAAGCTGGCATTGCACACCTACGACATTTTGTTAATGAAAATGCGAAAGAGCTTAACTTGCCTACAATGAGTGCTGGCAATGTTAGTCAATTGTCGCGTGAGGCGAAAAGAGCTATAGCTGGTGTTATGACAATTAAAGATAAAAACATCGCTTTCACTGTTGCGAATTTATCCAATGCCATGATGAAGGCTTATATTGCTTTACTGACATCAATCAATACCCACGCTGATCCTAACATCACTGTGAGCTTGTATAATCTGATGGTGTCGGAGCATCAGCTTTTAGTGAAACTTGAGAAAAGACTATTTAATACGTTAACGCCAGTACAAAAAGCTAGAATCACTAAATACATGCTCAATCAGCAGCAGTTAGCACAATATCACCAAGTGCTTGCTCAACCATTAACGGCACGCGCTAGCATGCTCGATGAGGAGCACGCAAAAGCGCAGAGAAAACTAATTATCAAGAAAGTTGAAGATGCGAAAACAGTGAGCGACATCACAGGCCAAGGTGACAATTAATAAAACAGAGTAGGCATAGTCCAAACCTAAGGCTTGCATTTGGCTTATATTACCGATAATAAAAGTTATCGGTAATAATTTGAATACAATCAATGAGTTAAGTTTATAGTTTCATCCTTTTCCCCCATTCGCTCTCCTCCTCCTATCACGCTCTACGATGAGTTTAACACAAATTGGTCATAATGCTGTTTGAGCTCAATAAAGGCCGCCGGATTGCCAGAGGGTTTGTCGGGATGAAACTGATTGGCTAGTGAGCGAAATAATCTTTTGGCATCACTTATCGTTGTACAGTCAGCAAACCACTGGATACTTTCACTTTGAGTCTCCTCGATGGTCTCGGGCAATGCATTGAAGCCTCGGAAGCTAGCAGCGACCATCTCTCTACTCCCCCATCGTTGAATACCGCGTAGCGCTTCGATGGTTTTGGCGATGGCATAGAGATTATGCTCGGTCTTATCCCACTTATCACACGGAAAACATTGAGGGGTGTTTTCTAGGTGAAAATAAACCGCCACTCCACAGTCAGTCGGTACAGGTTGGGTAGAATAAGGCAAGCCATCAAGGCGTAGCTGTAAGTTGGTGGAGACCACAACCTGCTTAGCACCCAGCAGCTCCAATTGTTTTAATAAATACTGCGTAGCTTTATGATAGGAATGTTTGCCAAATGCGCTGCGCTGTGGGCGCGAAGTACAGGGCCAAGACGGAGTCCAATGTAAGGGGTACGCTGAGACTTTATCCAACATATTTTCTCTTAAGGTGCATGTCAGCTTTACTTAGGGCTGCTCATTACTCTTCATATTCATAATGTTTGTTATAGACCGTAAACAATTATTGAGATTCTCTTTCACGGCATCAATTTTCAACTCTAACCCTAGGACGTCGTCCCCATCAAGTCCCCTCACCTGATCCTTCGACATCTCGTCGGCCATCTGGTTTAAGACATCAAGAGCCTGCGCGATCAGCTCAACATGAGCCAGGTGAAGGGTTTGATAGAGGCTATAAGTGGCGCCGCGGGGTAGCTTCACGAAAGCCTCTTTAGCTGCCCCAAAAAGCTTGTTTGAACCCTTCTGTAAGGCGTCGCAAATGATATCGCTACACTCAGTGATCGCTTTTTTATAGGCGGTATTAAGCGCCATCTCCAAATTAGAAATATTGACATCGGTCATACACTGCTATCCCCCTTTAATTGGATTTCTCATTACCTCATCATCTTTCATACACAAATCCTAATTTCCAATTATCTTTGCCGCCAAAATAGCTATCAAAATATCCCCGTAAACTTAAATAAGCGGATTTTTTATTGTTGGGTCCTTCCCATCTAACAACCAGTTGTTCTTGGCCGTGCCGATCCATGGCAACCACTTCGCGAATGATTGCCTGTTGCATGAGCTTGTTTCTCCTGTAAAGTTAAATAGATAGGCTAACAAATTACTCTTTTTATGTAGGAATGTCTACCCTATCCTTTTCCTCACAATCTAAACATACGTAATGCCACGGGAGGGTTTCTAATTCTCGAAACAATGTTGCATTGGTAATAGCAGGCATCGGTCCTTGGCCATTGTGACACTCACAATAAATTGATACAAATTTTTCATGCCCCTTGGCGGTTTTGAGCCGAAGGATGCGATAGCGTTTTTTTCGCATAGCGGATGTTTCCTTTGTTAGCAGCAGCAATCCGTTCTGCAATTTCTTGACGATAAATATTAATGTGTTTGGGTGCCTCAAAACCAAGCTTGACTTGAGTACCATTAATCTCAAGAACCCGTACCTTTATTTCTTCGCCATTAATAAAAATAGCTTCCGCAATTTTTCGTGTTAATATTAACATTATTATCTCCTTTTTCTATCACACTGGACTAACCAATGACTCATTTTTTTCCAAATGAACTTCAGGCACCTTACCCGTTGCCAAGGACGATTTCAATTTTATTTGGTTAACTTTATCTTCTACCACTTCATTTAGATGTTGGGCTTTGTTGAGCAGTTTAGTTATAACGGGCTGATCTCGCATAATTCTCTTAACAAACAGGTCTGGACAATCGGCTATCCGGGGATCATAGGAGACAAAATCCCATTCCGGTAAGTCCCACACCAGCATCCCCCACTGCATTTGAGCTTGATAAGCTATGGGTATGTCGCCGTCGAGAAAATATGACAAATGTTTTTCTATTTGGTTATGGCATTTTATTTCAACCCCCCGGAGAGGAGTATTATACCCCACCATGTCATTGTCTTTTACCACAATTCCGTCTGCGCTTACCCCAATATATGGCACGGGTGAATAATCTTTAAATCTCACCTCCTGAACTAATGTCCCAAACTTTTCGTCGTAGGCTATTCTTGCTTCATCTTCCAGTTGTTCACCACGTTTCATTTCATAGGAATAAAAGGGCTCTTCAAACATTAACCCTAATCGCTCGGCTGCTAATTGATTGGCGTACGTTAAGGCGCCAGCGCCTAATCCGTGGGGGCCTCTGCCGTCAGTCAGCAAAAGATGGGCTTTGCTGCCTGTGATTTTACCGCGTCGATCTTCATACCACTGTTCATCCCGTTGCATGCTCATGCTGCATCTCCCAAGGTTTGGTTATGAAACTCTTGCTGCGCTTGTTTAGTGAGCTTTTCGGCGTGCTTAGCAAAGGTTTCTTTGACAGCAGGCAATCTTAAGATATCGGGATTGGCCGATTTTTCTTGTTTGTACAGTTCTCGCAGTTTTATAAGGTCTTCAACGTCTTTTATTAAGCTAATATAATGATCAACATTAAAATCCGGAGTTTTTGCTATAATAGTTTGTTCTAATTGAGTTTGTTGTACATCAGAGTGAGGAGTGATATTTTTTTCGGGAAGTTTGTCAAAGTCTTTTTCAAGCGCCTCCTGGATATGCGGTGATAGCGGTAACCATTTGCACGCTCTGCGAAATACCGTTTTTTTCCCCATTTCATCTTCATCTGTTATCCAGGGACCTGAGTGGGCGGCTTTGCTGCGTTTTTTTATTTTCATTACTTCTTCATAACTCATCACCTCTAATTTTTCAGCGCCATCTTTAAATTGAATTAACGCATAGTAACCAATGACTTTACCGCGGTTAGCAAAATAATTGATTTCGTGGCGCTCTAAGACCCCCTTGTTGACCGCAAATTGATCGTTTTCACAGACTTTATCGGCATGAATTTTTGACACCTTTCCACTACGCATGGCTAGCTCTACCAACCCTTTGTAATCAATGATTAATTGACACTCATGCTGGTTGAGTTCTGTATTGTTATAGGGGATAAGATGCGCGACCCGCCCATCTGCCTCTAATCCTAGCGCAGACAAGTCTAACAAGCAATTGACCAAGCTTTCTTTAGTCACGTTTTTAAACTTATCATCCTTAGCGAAAGTGCCTGTGGCAATTCTTAAAAAGCGCTCAGGGGACAAATGTTTGGGGAGCGTCTCAAAGACGCGTTCCCGCAGGTTAGCATCGGTAATTAAGCTATCAATCGTCATCTTCCTCTTCCTCCTCGTAATCGTCGTCATCGTAGTTATCTCCATATAATTTCGTTTTACAATCGTAGCAATAGTCGGGATACCCACGAGGCTTGTCTGTGAGAAAATCCCCGCAACCTTCGCATAAGATCCCTTCTAACATCATGTCAGCTATATCACCCATGTTCATACCCTCCCCACGTGTTGTCATTTACCGGCGTTTGATCGTGCAATAATTTTTGTTTAACTTTATCCGTAAACTCAGTTAAGTCTTCTTCGGAAATTTTACAAAATAATTCATGGCCTAATCGTTGGATCACTTCACGTCGTGCCCGATAGTCAATCGATTTGAAAAACTTAATCATAGCTCACCTCCTCCATTGGATTGTTGGTTCGTTTTGTCATCGGCAATGGTCCAATCTTGAATGTGATGATCGTTAAGTTTAATTATCATTATGCTACTCCTCTATTCAATTCTGCATCATGTGCTAACATTTCATGTTTATCTTGAAGGACTTCATCCATCAGCGCTTGCGCTTGATCGATAAAATAATCCGGAAACTCACTGAGGATGTTTTGATAAAAAATGGTTTGCAGATCCTCTGTTAATTCGTAGGTGTCATCGCATTGGATTTTTCCATCGATATAATCGACAAATCGCCCTAACACCATCTTAGTATCTAAGATGACATCGGAGGACCCATTGTCCGGCTCATCATGAAGGGCAAGCTTAATAATTATTTGCTCGCACAAGTTTTTGTCTTTAATTTGAAGACGAGTAAAGTCGCTGATCGGGTGTTTGGGGTTTCTAAACATCGCAAATTGAAGATCATCTTTGATGTTTTCACGCCATAGGCGTTGCTTTGCTTCCTGCATTTTAGCTTCTCTCTCCATGTGAAGCTGATAAAGCTCTTGGCTGGCTTGCCAAGCTTGTTCTGGTGTACTAATATTACCATCGAAGGATGGGTGTGTATATGTATGCATGACGCATCTCCTTTGTGAAGGTGGAGCGGTAGCTTATCTTGGTGGATCGACTACCGCTTACCTATTTACCAATAGACCACTTCTTCTTGTTAATCTTATTAGTAATCCGCTTCTTTGCTAGAACACTCATCGGGTGGATGAATTCGTTAGCGTTAACAGAAGTTTAGAATATTCTAAGTATTTGTCAAGGTTTTTGTTAGAAAAATCTAAGTTTTTTTTAGAATATTCTAATTATTAGTAAAATCAAAGCGTTGTAGTAAGTAAAGTATTAGGATAATCTAAACAAATGGAAATTAGAAAAACACAGGCGGCTATTAGGCTAAATAACCGAGAGTTTGATAAAGCTGTGGAGCATTTTGGTACGCTCTATAAGCTAGCCCAAGCATTGGGGTTGAATATGTCATCTATATACAAATGGGAAAAAGTGCCGCCCCGCCGCTGCTATGAATTAGAAAATATCACTATGGGAAAAATAAAAAAAGAAAAGCTTAGGCCAGATTTGTTTGGAGGAAAAAAATGAAGCGAGCAATGCTTATAGCTTTCATCGGTTTTGTACTAAATTTAGCTTTTTCAACCCCTCCTCCTACTGTTATAACCTCCACGACCGGACTCAAATTGTTAAACAACTGTGCGCCGGCGGTGCAATACATGGATGGAAAAGGTGTTTCTGTCACTCTCTATCCCGAAATTTCTGCTTGTCTTTATTATGTTTTAGGATCGATTGACCAAATTCAGAATACACTCAGCTTGGGCCTTCCTCCAGCTGCCTATGCGTGTTACCAGCAACATTATCAGGATCTTTCCTATCAGCAAACTATCCGGGTTGTATATAACTTTCTCACATCACACCCTGCGCTATTAAATAATTCGGCTTCCTCCTTAGTATTAGCCGCTTTTACCCAAGCTTTTCCTGTCCCTAATTCTTGTCGTTCTTAGATTAATATTGTAATTTTTTATTATTGAAATTTGATGGGTATTATTTTAGGCTATCTATTCTCGATCCCCACCGCTATTGTGCATATTCCCTATATCAATAATCTATTACTTTAAATCAATTATCTAAATAACCCTAAAAATAAGGAGCACCCTTCATGTGTACATGTAATGCTAGTAAGCAATGGATAAAGTTACGTGAATTTATTTTTGATCGTATAGATCATTTTGCGAAAGAACAGGCCAAGCCGTGGCATGGATCCAGTGCCATATTTGGTCTGGGTTTTATGAGGATGGTCCGATTTCAGATGGACGAGATAGAAGCGCTGGGTAAAAAGCAAGAGCGGGGATGAAGCCGCTCTTGCGTGGTGAGTCAAAGACGATCCCTCGAATGTTGGACTCAACCATGCTAACACATCTTTTTTGTTGCGCAAGCAGAAGTTTTATGTTTATATTCATTTGATGTCGGGAATGAATGTTGGGATGAAAATGTTGGAAACTAACGCTATTTCACAACCCCTAGTGTTTGATCACTTTGTTAACCCTTTATGGGGTACTTTGCGTGCCTCTAATCTTTATTATCGGTAATGGCAGGTATAGGATATGAGCCTCATGGACAGCAAGATTTCGCCCCCAACACCACTCTTTGATACGCTTGACCACTTTAAGCAAGTCAACGATAACCTTAGCAACGCCCCCGGCTTGTCTGCCGGTAATGCCTCAGCTGATCTTCAGCATGCAACCAACTTTCTTTACCACTATCGCGGCAGCCTTGCGACATTTAATGCATATCGACGTGAAATTGAGCGCTTGCTCCAATGGTCTTGGTTTGTCGTTAAAAAAGGTGTTAGCACGCTTAATCGTGGTGATATTGAATCATTTATTGAGTTTTGTCAGTCTCCGCCTAAATCCTGGATTGGCACACAAAATATGCATCGATTTATCGAAAAAGACGGAGTTCGTACGCCAAACTCAGCCTGGCGACCATTTGTGGTAACACTCAGTAAACGTGATATCAAAAATGGAAAAAAAGCCAATGCTGCAGATTATTCGCTGTCTAACAAAGCCGTTCAATCTATATTTTCTGTATTAAGCAGTTTTTATAATTATTTAATACAAGAAGAATACATGACAGCAAATCCAGTTGCTCAAATGCGACAAAAAAGTAAGTTTATTCGAAAGCAACAGCAAAGCGCTACAGTAAGACGTTTGTCAGAGTTGCAATGGAGTTATGTGATTGAAACTGCTGAATTGATGGCAAAAGCAAAACCTAGCGTGCATGAGCGTACGCTTTTTATGATGAACGCATTATATTCCATGTATTTACGTATTTCTGAGCTGGCAGCTAATAATCATTGGGAACCCCAAATGGGTCATTTTTTTAAAGACATGGATGGCAACTGGTGGTTTAAAACCGTTGGTAAAGGTAATAAAGAACGAAATATCACCGTCAGCGACGCCATGCTAGAAGCCCTAAAACGTTATCGAGCTAATTTAAATTTACCCCCCTTACCTGCTCCTGGTGATACGTATCCCCTCATTCCAAAATTATCAGGCAAAGGCCCTATCAGTGATACACGGCAAATACGCAATATTGTGCAAGATTGTTTTGATCAATCTTGTGAACGACTCAAAAAAGATGGATTCACCGAAGAAGCTGATACATTGATTTCAGCAACAGTGCATTGGTTGCGACATACAGGCATTTCAGATGATGTTAAAATACGCCCGCGTGAACATGTGCGTGATGACGCAGGCCATAGCTCGAGCATGATTACCGATCGCTATATTGACATTGAATTACGTGAACGGCATGCATCTGCAAAAAAGAAATTAATTAAAAAGTAAAAGCATTTATTAAGAAGCAATCTCAACTAATATGCCATTTAAGTCTCGCACATAAGCGACCTCTTGTCCCCATGGCTTTTTAACAGGTGGCTTAACATCTATGGCGCCATGTTCAAGCGCATGGTGATAACACTCATGCACATTTGAACATGTAAAATTAATTTCAAATCCTGGCGCAACTTTTGCTGAATCATTCTCACTAAACTCTACCCCGTTTGATTTTGCCAGCTTAGTTGACGCAAATGCTAGTTTTGTGTCTCCAGTATCCATTTCAGCATATTCATTACTATCGTGCTTGAATAAAACCGATTGCTTAAATGCATTAATATAGAAATTTACCGTTGCTTCAACATTATCTACATAAACAATCGTGTGAGAAAATTTCATAAGATGCTCCGAGTTTTACCGTTTCTTTTTAGGCTTTGGTTTGGGCAGTTCAGCCGATGAAATTGTTATAAGTTGGGTCAACCACTCAGCGTCATCCCATTTGTCTCCAGAGATATGGAAGCTCGGTTTTGCACCTGGATAAGCTGGTTTCAGCTCATATTCGCCAAGATATGCCTCGCCCGCCTTTGTCAACTTAACAAAAAGCTCATTGTCACAAACCAATGCAACTACTTTATCATCACAATAAATACAATACTCACCAAACATTTTCTTGGCTCGCACAGCCCCAGCCTGACTGATTTGCTCTAGTATGTAATTAACTGTGCTTTCTTTAGTTGACATGAATATATTTAATTAGTGATGTTATTTATTGCCTGAAGAAAAAATATCATCTTTTTTGCTCATGACGACCTGGCCATCGTAAAAAAGCTCTATACGTTTAATTAGCCCATTTTCAAGATTAATTAGACCTGCCGCACGTAATATTCCGATTGGCTTTGGGAAAAGCATCTCATAGGCAAGCATGACTTTATCCCCAGAAGCGAATTGATCGGTAATTTTAATGTTTTCCACTACTGATGAAAAACCTTTTAATGCAGCAAGCACATCACGTTTTCCATTTTTTGTTGCCAGTGGCGATATAATTTGTACATTGTCAGCCAATTTTTCAGCGGCGCGCTCAAGTTGCTTTTTGCTGATAGCGTCGTAGTATTCTAGTACTACTGAAAGATTTTTTTCAGACATATTAACATTCCCCCTTAGGCAATTAAGATCCATTCCTGGAAATAATATCATACCTGTCTAAATCTGTATTACCATAGCCAAACCTGGCAAAAAATTTTTCATGTTTTCGGCTAGCGGCAAAGAGCTTAAAACTTGAGAGAAGCATGAAAATATTTGTTATTCTGAGGGTTAGAGCAGTTAATTCAAACATTAAATTAAGAGATGATAGCGCCTTGTCAACCAATGGCGCAGGCATAATCTAATCACTGACCGTTTTTTTCAATTGGGCGCACACTGCTGCCCCTACTTTTTATTTGAGCAGTTTCTTTCATGCTCCAGTAACCACGCTTTACGCGATATACCGCCACCGTAACCGCCCAATTCGCCATTTTCATTAATGACACGATGGCAAGGAATAATTAGCGCAAGCTGGTTGCTGCCATTGGCATTTGCAACAGCACGATAGGCTTTCTCGCGGCCTACTTGCTTGGCAATTGCTATATAAGATCGCGTTTCGCCAGGCGGAATGGTTTGTAATGCTTTCCAAACAGATTGTTGAAACGCAGACCCCATCCAGTAGCACGGTGTTTTAAATGTTAAACATCTGCCAGAAAAATAATCATTCAACTCATTCTTAATTTGTTTGATTATTATATTTTCGCCCGGAATAATGCCGATTTTTAAACGCTTTCTTAGCCTCTCAACTTCTCGCTCTAATCCACGCCGACCAACAAACTCTAATAAATAAAGATAAGCATCATCAGCCATCGCCACCATAGGGCCAAGCGGCGTATCAATCCATGTGGCTAAGAGCACTTTGCCATCAGCGCGTGCTGGTGCATCACCGAGTATTTTTGAAAAAGCGTCTCTAAACCCACTTGATGATTCATAACCCGCATCGAGCTGAGCATCAATCACTGAACTACCAGCGCGTATATTTTCCATGGCCAACCCCACTCTTCTTGATCTGGCATACTCAATAAACGTCATGCCAAATCGTTTTTTAAATTGCCGTCTCGCCGTTGATTCATCTAAGCCTAATTGCCTAAAATCTTCAGTTTTCCAACGCTTTTCAGGATGCGCTTCAACTGTTGCAATCAGTTTATCAATAACAGGATGCTGCTGATTGGGTGGTGATAATGGCTTACAGCGCTTGCATGGACGAAATGAAGCAAGCAGCGCTTCTTTGGCTGTTTTAAAAAATTCACAGTTTTCAAATTTTGGCTTTCTTGCCGGGCACGAGGCATGACAAAAAACGCCTGTCGTTTTAACACCCACAAAAAATACGCCATCGTATTGTGAATTTCTCTCTAGCAAGGCTTTGTAATAACTTTGCTTTTGTTTTGTATTCATTAAGTTCCACACCATCATTATTAACTGATGAGAAAGTCTAGAGATATTATAAACCGTTTGCCGCCGAAAATCAGGCATCTATTTCGAACACGACTTCTTAGCATTATTAATACATTGGCCTGTCAATGTATTTTCATTAAGTTACTAAATATTAGAAATAATGATTTTTTTGAGTGCTGATACAAAATACAGTGGTATCTTAGCCCGCCTTGTTTTACTGTCCATTTTTTTATTTTCTGCACTCAAGATAACGCTCATTTTGGGTTGATAACGATCAGAGAATATTTTTAAACTTTTTGCGCGTAAAGACTTTCCTGCTTTGACTTCTATCGGAATCACTTCTCCATTAATTTCTTTAAGAAACTCAAGTTCAGCTGTTTTTTCTTGCCAAGTGTATAGCGGCTTTGAATCTGAGGCTGTTAGCATTTGGGCGACAAAATTTTCAGCAAAATAACCTTTGTAGGACCCATAATCGTACTTCATAATCGTGCTCGGCGATAAATCTAACATGGCACCCAGAATGCCTACATCAAACATAAATAGCTTAAATTGACTTTCTTTTACGAATGCTGCAAGTGGCTGCTGGCAAGTAGTCAGTAGTTCAGCTTTTATTAGCAGTCCAGCATTATTCAGCCAATCAATGACATTGGCTAAACGTTGATAACGATCAATACCTGGCACAACACCTTTGAATCTAAATTTATTTGCGCGGCCATTTTGAGTATTAGCAAGTTGAGTAGAAACTGATTTCCAAACACGGTCAATATGCATGGCATTAACTTTGCCTGAATGCTTGGCAATATCCGCATAGTAATCATTAATTAAATGATTTTGTTTTTCCCTAGCCGATAAAAGCGTAGTAAATAAATTATCTTTGTTTTTAAAATAAACGTTAACTACCGCGGGCAACCCCCCTACAACAAAATAAATTTTTAATAGCTCCCATAACTGTTGATGTGCAACCTCAGGAATTGTAGTGTCTGGATCAATGGTTTGTAACAAATTAAGCAATAATCTCTCTTCTGATGCCATGAGGAATTCTTCAAATGTCATTGGATACATATTTAGCCAATCAACCTTCCCTACCGGGAACGATTCCTCAGCATTCAAATGAATGCCCAACAACGATCCGGCTGCACAAAGTGCGAGCTCGGGCATATCCTCACAAAAATATTTCAGCGAATTGAGCGCCTTCGGGCAAGCTTGAATTTCATCAAAAATTAGTAAATCTTGCTCAATATTGATTTGCTCTTTAAATTCAAAACTTAACTCGGTGATGATGCGTTTGGGGTCAAGATTTTTCTCAAAAATAGGCAGGAAATCAGCCTGCTTTTCAAAATTAATATAAAATGTTCGTGAAAAATGCTCTTTCCCAAATGCCTGTAAGACGTAAGTTTTGCCAACTTGCCGGGCCCCTTTCAGGACTAATGGCTTGCGATCTGGCGAAATCTTCCACTTCTTAAGCTGTTCTGAAATAAGTCGTTCCATGTTCTAAGGGTAGCTCAATAACGGCATTATGTCAATAAAAACGGCAAAAATGATGTTTTTTTTGTAAAAAAAACGACAAAAAAGACGTTTTTTTAGTTTAAGGGCGAAATATTCTACTACATCGATCCAAGATCCAAACTCACGGGCACCTCTTGGTTTTTTTGATAAACCTTCTTTGTACCGCTCATAGAGAGCGAATATGAGCCAGCAGCAGTATGCGTAATCCGACCGTGCAAATTCAGCATGCTTGGGTCATCTTGACCATGGTTTGAATAAACCAGTGCAAAGCGTTTATGTGTTAAACAGGTGACATGCACTGGCGTGCTCAGCGGTTTGGGATCAACGCTGTCGGCAATGGTCATCTCGGTTAAATCGGAGTTAAATGAAAGCTGGTTAATACTAACCGACACGCCGCCTTCATTAGCTGTACCCGCCCAATGATGATTGGCGAGCACGCTTGAGCAAGTTGGATTGGCCATTGCGCACCCTGTCAGCAACAGCAATACGCCCATCAAAATAGCTTGTTTGTTATTATTCATTTTACCCTCCCCTTAAGACAAGTTATTTTCAGCATAAATCTTCATGGCTTCTCTAAAAAAGCTCAAGAACTTTGGGTGTATGCTTTCAAAAAACTGAACAAAATCAGGATTTG
The DNA here is from genome assembly GCA_002707695.1 of Legionellaceae bacterium. Classification (GTDB taxonomy): domain Bacteria; phylum Pseudomonadota; class Gammaproteobacteria; order UBA12402; family UBA12402. Next base: position 2,011 of record PANR01000055.1, on the reverse strand, counting down.
ATGCATAAAGATCACCAAGGCCAATATAACTTTCTTTATTTGGCGTCCAAAAGATTTTAGTTAGCTGATAATGACGCTCAACTAACGCCTGCACCTCATCTGATTCTGGCGATAAATGTTTATCGATAGCGGCAGCAATATCTTCATAAAGCTTGTCATTTTCTTGTTTATTAGCCAGCCATTGCTCCTTGCTCCAGTCTTTTACCTTCGCTTTACTTTGCTCAATAATTTCCTGACTAACGCCACTCTCGGCAAGAAAGTCGAGATATTCAGCTTGTTTTTCTTCGGTAAATCCTTCAAATATTTCTTCTAATTTAACCACGTGATCACCTCGTAAATGTTTAATCGTTTTGTCGATCGTCTTGATAAGTTTATTCACTCGATCAAGATCCCCTTTCAACAGTTTGCGATGCGATTCCAACGCCTTGAGCGTATCAAAACCTTTGTCATTCACAACCTGCTGAATGTCATTTAATGGAAGGCCCAGTTCACGATAAAACAAGATTTGTTGAAGCAATAAAAGCTGCTCATCCTCATAATAACGATAATTATTGTCGCCATAATATGCGGGCTTGAGCAAGCCAATCTCATCATAGTAATGAAGCGTTCTCACGCTCACCCCTGAATATTTTGCCAATTGTTTCACCGTATAGGCCATTAACCTCTCCTATTAACTAACGATTGAAAGCATAAAGTATCACGGAACGTGAGGGTCAAGGCTTTTTTGAAAAAAACTTTCATGAAAACCTCTTCCCTGTCACCTATGCAAAACCAAACCCATCCGTGGGAAGACTCATCAGCCTTGCCTCTCCCAAGGGGTTACTATGCCGCTACTTGGCTGGCATCAAAATCAGGGAACAATATAGCCGCAGGATGCACACGTAACGCCTTGGCAAATACAATTGCTCTTTCACGACCAAGTTGGCGGCTACCATTTTCGATAGCTGAGATATTTGATTGACTAATGCCGGTTAAGTTGGCTAAGTCGTTTTGGCTCAACTCTTGCAATTCGCGCAGCGCTTTCAATGCTTCGCCCGGCGTAAGCTTATAATGCATCTTTGCTTTGGTAAATTCATCTCGACTCATTTTCTATCTCCTTAACTTAGAATACCATCAAGAACCTCATGCCGTTTAACTGGCTCAAATTCGGTGATCTTGTATTCTGCGACACCCGCTTGATGAAATGGATCTTGCTCAATGAGCGTCTTCATCGTTTTCTGGTCAGTCAACGCGATGATAATGCCGCCTGTGCGTGGATTTTTAGGGCCTGATGCAAGAAACAGGCCCTTATCATAACAAGTCTGCAAAAACGCTCGGTGAGCTTGAAGCACCTTATCAACTTCTTCAAGCGGTTTTAGATATGTAAGTTCAACAATTAGCATACTCATTCTCTGAATTTATCACTACTGATAAAATCAAACAACTGACCTGCAAGAATTCGATGACCAATGTCAGTTGGATGACCACTGCCATCAGTGTTAGCCAAATAAGGTGGCCTACCCGGGTTATCCGGACTCATCGGCTTATCGCATTCGATGGCGCCATGGTCTTGACATAATTCAGAGGTTACATCGGTAAGCGTTAAGTCTTTATAGACGAATGACCCTCGGTCTTGTACGGTAGAAAATATTTTTCTTCCTGCATCAAACTCATTATATACTTTAACATCTAATTTTTGTTCATCGATCTCTGATTGCAAGGTTGTATTAAATAGCACTGAAAGGGATGTGAATAGCTTAGCATGGGGATTGTCGCGATAAGCGGGTGCTAAGGCAATGTCAGGCATATTGATAACCAATACATGCTTTGCGCCCTCAGCTTCAAGCTTAGCAGCTAAATTAACAATATCTTTTGCAGCAGCTTTAGTTGCCTCAGCAGGGTCTGGATTTTCTCTGATTGCGCGGCCAATATCGTTTGCCCCACCCCACAAAATATAGAGCGCATTCGGATCAACCTGATGATGTGTTAAATACGCGTTTAGCTGATAAGCCAGTGAGGTCGTGTCACTTAT
>PANR01000054.1 GCA_002707695.1 Legionellaceae bacterium | reverse complement strand
TCGAGCTTTTGCAGGTGGGTGAAAGCTTGGAGATGCGTGGTACAATCCTGCTCAGTCAGGAGGGCATTAACATTGCGCTTTCTGGATCACGCGAGTCGGTCGACTTGTTTGGCAAATATTTGGCCGAAGATGAGCGATTTGCAGATATTCAGTTCAAAGAAAGCCTGTCTGAGAAAAAACCCTTTCGTCGTTTTCGCGTTCGCATTAAGGACGAGATCATTAAGTTAGGCGTACCTCAAATTAAGCCTGAACAGCACACAGTGCCTCACTTGTCGCCGGAGGCCTTTGCCCAATGGATGGACGAGGGGCGCGATATCACTCTGCTCGATACTCGCAATGCCTATGAGGTGCAGATTGGCACGTTCGATGGTGCATTAAACCTTAATATTGACACCTTTACCGAATTTCCTGAGGCAGTCGAAGCGCAGATAGAAGACAAAGAAAAGCCGGTCGTCATGTTTTGTACTGGAGGCGTGCGCTGTGAAAAAGCAGGCCCCTTGCTTGAAAGCCAGGGGTTTAAAGAGGTTTATCAGCTCGATGGCGGTATTTTAAAGTATCTTGAAAAGTGCGGCGGCAAACACTGGCACGGTGAGTGCTTTGTGTTTGATGACCGTTTAGCGGTTGATGAGCGTCTTGAAGAGAGTCGGGAAGGTTATTGTCCTGATTGCGTCAAGCCATTGCCGGATGAATTGAAAGCTTTGCCACAGTACGAGCGTGTCAAGGTTTGCCCTTATTGTCACGGTGATGACGGGGTTGAAAGGCACGCTTAAGGTCGCAATTTAAACCGGAGTCGGTATAATCCACTGCCTTCGATAACATAAGGAGAACATGATGGATTTGAGCAAAATTAGCCCGGGCAAAAGTTTACCTGATGATATTAATGTGGTGATCGAAATTCCTGCCAATGGTATGCCTGTGAAATATGAGATGGATAAAGAAAGCGGTGCTTTGTTAGTTGATCGTTTCTTATCAACCTCCATGAGTTATCCCTGCAATTATGGTTTTATCCCAAATACATTATCTGATGATGGTGACCCAGTTGATGTGCTGGTTATTACGCCTGTGCCTTTGCAAGCAGGTACAGTTGTGCGTTCACGCCCCATTGGCATGTTAGAAATGGAAGATGAGTCAGGTATTGATGCAAAAATTTTAGCGGTGCCTGTCAGCAAATTGTGTTTAATGTATGAAAACGTTCAAAAGCCAGAAGACTTACCAGAAATCCTGTTAGATGGCATCAAACACTTTTTCGAGCACTACAAGGATTTAGAGAAAGGCAAATGGGTGAAGTTGAAAAGCTGGTTGGGGGTTGATGCAGCTCGTCGTGAAATCACTCAAAGTGTTGAGCGTTACAAAGGGTAAGCCAGTATCACTGCGCGGTAGATTAAGTTGTTGATAGACGGTGTCTGTTTAACAATTTTCTCGGAGGCCTAATTTGATCAAATACACAGAACCATTAGGCAGAGCGCAAGCATTAAAAGTGGTTAGCCGAGTTAGCCTGCCATTAGTCTTGGCGCGCATAGTCAGTGCGCTCAATGGTTTTGGCGGCATGTTAATGATGGCGCAATTAGGTCGGGAAGCGCTTGCTGCCGGCGCGCTAATTACCGCAGCTTTTAATACCCTGATGGTCATAGTGTGGGGCATGATGTTTTCAGTTGGGGTAATGGTTGGTCGTGCACACGGTGCGCATGAGCCCAAAAAAATTGGTCGCATTATGCGGGCCGGTGTTCTCCTTTCTATTTTTATCAGTATCCCTGCAAGCATACTTATGTGGAATTTGCCCCCGATTTTTTTATGGTTACACCAACCACGTCAAGAGGTGTTGTTGGCGCGTGAATATTTTCACCCCGCCAGTTTTGTCGTCTTGCCCAGTTTGATTTGTGTTTGTTTCAGTCAGCTGGCAATGGCGATTAATCACTTGCGCCTCGTTCTGCTGTTAAGTGTTGCGTCGTTGTTTGCAAGTCTGGTGTTAACTTATGGGTTTCTGTTTGGTCATTTGGGTTTACCGCATCTTGGGATTGCTGGTATTGCTTGGGCTAATGTGATTGTGTGGACAGTTTCGTTTTTAATTGTCGCGCTTTATTTTATTTTAAACAAACAATTCAAGCACTATCACTTACTTCACCCTGATTTAAAACCACTCTTTCCTCTTATGAAGCGCATGGTTAAGCTAGGTGCGCCAATTAGCGCACAGTTCGGTGGTGAATTAGCTGCTTTAGGCGCAATGACATTGCTAATGGGTTTATTCGGAGGGCAAGCGCTTGCAGCACAACAAATTGTTGTGCAGATTGGCTTGTTAGTGGTGATGGTACCTTTAGGCATTTCTCAAGCAGCAGCCATCTTAATTAGCCAGGCGATGGGCGCAAAAAAATACTTTGCTTTACGTCGACTAGCGCATGCTTCGCTAGGCTTAGGAATCGCTGCTATGACAATTGCTGCGATTGCCTATTGGCTTTTTCCTCACGCGCTGATCTGGTTGTATATGCGTGGATTTCATGCCGACCCTCACGTTAAACATTTGGCTGTGTTGTTGTTTGCTGTGCTGGGTGTTAGTCAGTTTTTTGATGCATTTCGAAACATCATCACAGGTGCGCTGCGTGGTCTTCATGATACTCAAAAAGCGATGATGATTGGCATAGTTGCAGTTTGGGTTATCGCTATTCCTGTGGGCGCAATACTTGCATTTATATTGGGTATGGGGCCCGTAGGACTGCCGACCGGATTTATTATTGGTTTCGCTTTTGCTTCATGGGTGTTGTTGCGCCGTTATCGGCGTTTATCTCGCCGCTTGTTTAACGATACTAGCACTCAGGGGGGAAGTTAATGGCGCCTCAATATATTATTGAAATTAAGCAAGTTGATAAAACCTTCCATGATCAATATGCTTTGCAGAACATTGACCTCAACATTGAGGCAGGCGAGTTTCTCACGCTCCTTGGGCCTTCTGGTTGTGGGAAGACAACGCTACTACGATTGATTTCAGGGTTTGAAACGGCAGATCGCGGTGATGTGCTTGTCAATGGTAAGCAAGTAAAAGGCTTGTCGCCCAGCGAGCGGCCTGTTAATACCGTGTTTCAGAACTATGCTTTGTTTCCTCATATGACGGTGTTTGAGAATGTTGCGTTTGGATTGCGATGCAAAAAATGTTCTGAAAGTGAGATTAAACCACGCGTTGAAGAAATACTAGAAATGGTGGGTTTAGAGAAATTAGCTCAGCGTAAGCCCGCACAACTTAGTGGTGGACAGCAGCAGCGTGTAGCGATTGCCAGAGCAGTTATCAATAAACCTTTGGTGCTGTTGCTCGACGAACCATTAAGCGCATTGGATTATAGTTTGCGGAAAAAAATGCAGATTGAGTTAAAAAATTTGCAGAGACAGCTGGGTATTACATTTGTTTTTGTGACACATGATCAAGGTGAAGCGTTGTCTATGTCTGATCGAGTGGTGGTAATGAATCATGGTGTGATCGAGCAGGTTGGAACGCCACGACAAGTCTATGAACAGCCAGCGAATTTGCATGTGGCCACCTTTGTCGGCGAGGCAAATTTATTTGATACGCAAGTGCTTAAGGTTGACAATGGTTCTGCTCGAGTCAGTATTGAGGGCCGTGAATTTACACTAGAAAAAACGCATCGTCTTAAAGAGGGTGAGCGTGTCTATACACTTGTTCGTCCTGAAGATATGCGGGTGTGGGATAAAAAGGAAATGGAGGGTGAGGATAGAACCAATACGCTGGTTGCTCATGTTGAACAAGTGATTTACAAGGGCTCTACCGTGGACCTCATTCTCAAGACCGAAACCGGCAAAAAAATATTGGCAACAGAGTTTTTCGATGAGGAAGATGAAAATTTATTTTTTGAGGAGGGTGAAAAGGTTTGGGTTGAATGGATGATGGGTTGGGAAGCGTTTTTACCTATAGAAGAGCTTGTGGTTGAATAATGTTTACAGATAAACAATTCAAAACATTTAGCATCGCCTTGATTTTCGGTTGGCTAGGTATCTTTGCCTTGCTGCCATGTGTGATGATGTTTGTGGCAAGTTTTTTGCAGCATCGTGGCGACCAATTTTTTACTCTGCATTTCACGCTTGGTAATTATCGCACGGTATTTAGTCCTCTATATTTTCATGTTTTTTTTCGATCATTGGTTTTCTCATTTGTTGTGACACTTTGCTGTTTGCTTATTGCGTATCCTTTTGCATTGATTGTCTCAAGGTTACCAAAAACGTGGCGTTTCTTTTTTTTGCTATTAATTATTATTCCTTTTTGGACGAGTTCTTTGATTCGAAGTTATGCCATTGTTGCAATTATTCAAGCCGACGGTCTCATAAGTCATGTTTTGTTGTTTTTACATATCATCCATCGGCCTTTGCAGATACTGTATACGCCGATCGCTGTTATTATAGGCTTGGTCTATAGTTTACTGCCTTTTATGATACTGCCCTTATATGCAAATCTAGAAAAATTTGATTGGCAGCTTATTGACGCGGCGTATGATTTAGGTGCTTCAAAATGGTGGGCATATTATCGAATTTTGTTGCCGCTGTCTGTTCCTGGTATTTTATCTGGCGTGCTTATGGTGTCATTGCCTGCGATGACCATGTTTTTTATTCCTGATATTTTGGGCGGCGCTCATTCATTGTTGCTTGGCAATCTTATTAAAAATGAATTTTTAGATTTACAAAATTGGCCGCTGGGATCGTCAATGAGTATTGTATTGACACTGGTTATGGCGGTGTTGTTGTTGGTTTATTGGCGCTTCTCAAACAGCAAGCAGAGGGGTGGCTTTTTATGAAGAAGAATATCTTGCTGCGCAATGGTTATTTGAGTGCTGTTTATTTGTTTTTTTATCTCCCGCTGATCGTGTTGATTGTGTTGTCATTTAACAACGCCCATCTTTCCTTTAATTGGCATGGGTTTACATGGCAATGGTATCAAGCGCTATGGCAGGATACCCAACTGCATTTAGCATTGTGGCATTCACTCTCAGTGAGCTTGCTGGCGGCAAGCGCGGCGACTTTTATTGGTTCGGTTGGCGCAATTGCCTTGTACCGCTACCGAGTAAAAGGCCGCCAGTTGATTTACGGGCTCGTATTTATTCTCATTATTTTACCCGATTTGGTAATGGGTATTTCATTGTTGCTCTTGTTTACTATATTTAAGTTACCTTTAGGTTTTGTTAGTCTGCTGTTGGCGCACATTACATTTTGTTTGCCTTTTGTGGTTGTTCTGGTGTATAGCCGACTGTCTGGGTTTAATGAACATCTGCTTGAAGCAGCAAAAGATTTGGGTGCAAATGACTATATCACGTTTCATCGAATCATTGTCCCGTTACTTAAACCGGCGATCCTAGCAGCATGGTTTTTGAGTTTCTCGTTATCAATTGACGATCTGGTGATTAGTTTTTTTGTGAGCGGTCCCACGTATCAGATTCTACCTATTTATATTTATTCACAACTTCGTGTTGGCCCCACGCCTGAAATTAATGCGTTGTGTACGTTGATTATATTGGTGACTTTTTTGTTGGTTGTTGTTGCGCAGTATTTCTTGAGAAAGCGAGCATGAATTTATTAATTAGGCTGTTAATAGTTTTGATGACGATGGTTGGGGTAGCATGGGCGGATGATAATGTCGTCAATATTTTTAACTGGGGGCAGTATATTCCAGCCGATGTATTAAATCAATTTACTAAAGAGACGGGCATTAAAGTTAATTATACCACTTATGATAGTGATGATGATTTATATGCAAAGTTAAAAATCAATCCGCATGGTGGGTATGATGTTATATTTCCATCCAGTTATTATGTAGAGCGCATGGCTCAAGAAGGGATGTTGCACAAGCTCTCACATGAAAAACTGCCTAATACAAAATACTTAAATCCAAAATTGTTGAGTCAATCTTATGATCCTAACAATCAGTATGATTTTCCTTTCGCATGGGGCACAGTAGGCATTGTAGTTAATGATCGATTCATCAATCCTCGTTCTATTTCACGTTGGAAAGATTTGTGGTCGACACGATTTCGTGATCGATTGTTATTGGCTGATGATGTGCGAGATATATTTTCCGTTGCATTGCGTGCATTAGGATATTCAATAAATACTCGCCATCCGGTTCAAATCCAGCAGGCTTATGTCAAGCTTCGTCACCTGCTACCAAATGCCAAGTTGTTTGATGCTAATAGTGCTCAGCAAGTTTATTGTGACGATGATGCATATGTTGGTGTTTCTGAAAATGGTGATGCCAATGAAGCGCATACATGCAATCCACACATTCGTTATATCTATCCCAAAGATGGCCCTATTGGCTGGATGGATTCGGTGTCTATCCCAAAATACGCGCCGCATTTGTCCAATGCTTACCGTTTTATTAATTTTATTTATCGACCTGATGTTGGCGCGAAAATTCAGCAGTATAATCAGTTTTCAACCCCAAATTTGGCTGCCATCAAATTGTTGCCTGCCTCAGTTCGTCAAAATCCGATTATTAACCCGTCACCAAATGATATTAAAGGTATAGAATTTGAAGGTTATGTCGGTGATGCTAATCCGATATATGAACAGTATTGGGAGCTGTTGCGCCTAGAGAGTTAAGCAGTAAAGGGAGTAGTTTTTCATGAAGCTGGCGATGATTTTTAATGATAGAACAAGAGAACAATCATTTTACGTTGTAAATCAGCAAGTGTTTTCTTTGGCAACCGATAAGCCCTATGTATTGCCCAGTGTCTCAAGTAACAAGCTAGTGAAAGATATATGGAATATTCCCTTTGCTTTTAATGGGGTTTTTCTAAGCGGCACCAAATCGCTCCCCAAGCTTGATGTCGATGTTGTGATTGCTATTTGTGAGAGCGCTGAAATAGTTAGCCAAAAGCCATGGTTTGAACGCTGGAGGAAGTATACTAGCAAAGGATTTGGAAAAAGCAGCGAAGCATTTCTCAAGACTATTCGCCGTGCTTATCCTAATGCCTGTATTATTGCTTATCAAAAAGAGTTGGCACCTCACCGAGGCATTTCTGCTGATGTATTAAATTTTTTTAAACATTCAGATCGTGTTGCTACAGAATTTATTACTCATGGTAAAAAGGTCATCGAGAAAACGCTCTCAAAAAAAGTATATACGTTGTGTTGGCCTTACCCGATCGAATATATGAGGCAATGTTTCATAGATAAAAACAGGAAAGCAGCCAAAACAATATTTGTTGGCGCTTCTAAACGATATGAGCATTTGAATGGTAAATCTATTCAGCGTGGTTATGATAGTTCTCTACAATTTGCGAATGTGCTTGCCAAAAAATATGATTTTCAAGTTAAAACGTATGATAGAAAAATGTCGTGGGAAGAATGGCTTTCGATCATCGGTGGTTCGCGTTATTGTATTGATTTAGATCCTGTGCCTATGCTTGGCCAGGTTGCAATTGATTGTGCTGTGCTTGATTGCGTGCATGTCGGCAGCGTGATGGAGGCAGCCCATTATTTATTTCCAGCGCTTGCGACCAATGATTTCACTGTTCTGGAAGATGCATTTGTGCAAACGCTTAGCGATCGTGGAGTTCTCGATGAGGCATTTAAACGCTTGCAGGCGTATCATTCTGTTTCGGCGGTGACGGCCCAGCTAAACGACATAGTTTCAGGTGGTTAGAGAATCAGCCGGTTTTTAACAAAAAAGTTACAACTTGTTACAGTTTGTTCCTTCTTTGTCAGTTGATATGTTTTATAATAACTGCAGTGTATATTGAAATGTAGAAGGGGATTACATGCGTTACCGTCTTAAATGTTTGTTGTCATTAATGCTGTTGGGCATTGTCACAATCACTTGCGCGGCAGTTAAACCAAGCAATATTGCGCTTTACATGCAGCCGAGCGTAAAAAGCCGTGTAGTAGCGACGCTCCCTTATTATACGCGCTTTGTGCCTATTTATGAAAGTGGCGATTGGCTGAAGGTCGGTGATCCTGCAAATGGCATGGTGGGTTGGATAAATAAAGATGAATATATGCGCGCGCTGGATGAGGCAGTGCACTCGCAAACTCAAACGTTTGTGTTTGAGTCACGAGACCAGCTTGGCAAGCCGCCTGTTGTTTTGGCGGAACGAAATGGAAAACCATTGTCTAAAGGCGAGATGAAAAAATATTCTGATAATATTGTTGTGCAATATTCCCAAAAGCCAGATGAAAAGCAGCCAAAAATTGTTGCTTATGAGAATGGTAAAAAGCTTTCGCCAGCACAATCTAAAGCGCTGCTTGATCGTATTAATGTCGAACGGGCAGCTATGCAACAGCATTTCGACCAGGTTCAGCAAAATATTCAAAAAATGTTTCAGCGTTCATTGGAGGATTTTCAGCAAGCAGAGGACGATTTGGCGCTGCCTTCACAGCCTGTGGTGATACCGCTTGAGCCTGGGCCAATTGAGAGCGCTCACTCATCAGTCAAACCTGTCCACTCAGCTCAGGCGGCTGCTAAGCCCTCTGTGCTGCCTAATCCTTTTCATGGTGCTTCTTAGCATCATTTTTCTTGAGAGAAAGCAGGTGTACTCGACGCCGATCAGCGCGCAGTACTGTAAACGTTAAACCATTAATAGTGACGCTCTCATCTCGCTTGGGCAGGTAATCGAAATGTTGATTAATTAAGCCAGCGACGGTGTCTATGTCTTTATGCTTAAAATGTGTTTTAAAATATTCGTTAAAGACTTCAATTGGGGTTGTTGCTTTGATGACGTATTCTTTGTCGCTGTGCTTTTTAATATAATGTTCTTCATCTAAATCATATTCATCTTCAATGTCACCGACAATTTGTTCGAGCACATCTTCGATGGTAGCAAGGCCAGCAATACCGCCATATTCGTCCGCAACAATGGCCATGTGATTGTGCGTTTGTTTGAATTCTTTTAGTAACGTATTTAGCCGTTTGCTTTCGGGCACAAAGATAACAGGGCGGAGTATGTTGCTTAAATCAAAGTGCGCTTCATCCGTGTTGAGCACATCTTTTGCTAGTAAAATGCCAATAATTTCATCTTGATGTTCGCCTTCGACAGGAAATCGTGAATGTCCAGACTCAATAATTTGTTTCATGATAGTCGCGTAATCTGCTTTTGCACTGATCGTCGCCATTTGTGCGCGTGGAATCATAATATGGCGTGCCTGCATTTCTGATACTTGTATGACACCTTCCATCATGCTAAGTGCATCACTGTCAATGACATTGTGTTGTTCGGCATATCGTAAGAACCAGATAAGTTGCTCATGATCATGCGGTTTGGCTGAAAAAAATAATTTCAGTCGGTTAAAAAAAGATTGTTTAGGGTCTTTCTTACTCATAAGGGTTGCTTACTCCCAGCTTCGCCAAAATAGCGGTTTCTAGATTTTCCATGAGCTCTGCTTCATCCTCTTTTTCGTGGTCAAAGCCCAACAAGTGTAACACACCGTGTACAAGAATATGCGCCCAATGTGCGGTTTTTTCAATCCCTAAGCTTGTTGCTTCTTGATTGACAATGCTGGCGCAAATTGCCATATCGCCTGATAGAGGAGACTGGCTATAGGCAAATGATAGAATATTTGTTGGTCCTTGTTTGTGTCGATAGTTGTGGTTGAGCTCGCCCATTTCATTTTCACTCACGATACGGATGCCAATTTCAGCGGATGGAGATCGGCCATTAAGAGCAGCTAACACCCAAGTTCTGATATCGGCGTTGCTTGGAATTGATTCCTGTTCACAGGCAACATGTATGTTGAGTGTTAAATCAACTGGTGATTTTTTCATGCTGTTCATAAGCAGTAATAATTTTTTGCACGATCGGGTGTCGTACGACGTCGCTCGCGCTGAAATACGTGAAGCTCACGCCGCTAATATCTTTCAGTACATCGGCAACATCGACCAAGCCTGAACGTTGATGTCGAGGTAAATCAATTTGAGTCATGTCCCCGTTGACAACGGTAGTCGAGCCAAAGCCAATTCGAGTTAAAAACATTTTCATTTGTTCCGCTGTGGTATTTTGGCTTTCGTCCATGATAATAAAAGCATTGTTGAGCGTGCGTCCACGCATGTATGCAAGAGGTGCAATCTCTATGACATTGCTTTCAATTAAACGTTCGACTTGTTTCACGCCGAGCAATTCAAATAGTGAGTCATACAGCGGTCTTAAATACGGATCAACTTTTTGCGATAAATCGCCTGGCAAGAATCCTAGCTTTTCGCCGGCTTCTACAGCAGGTCGAACGAGTACAATGCGTTCAACATGATCTTTTTCAAGTGCTTCAACTGCACATGCAACGGCTAAAAAAGTTTTACCGGTTCCGGCAGGGCCAATACCAAAATTCAAATCATTCTTAAGAATATTTTTAATATATTCTGCTTGTGTTTCACTGCGAGCTTTTACTTTGCTCAGCAGGCGATCGTTGTTTTGATAACCATTTTGTTTGTTTTGTAGGGTGAGGTGTATCATACGTTTGTCCAGATTACGTTTTTCAGATTCTTGATAAAGCTCCATTAACACCTGTTCCGCAGCTTTAACTGCAACGGGATTACCTTGCAAGATAAACTGGTGCCCACGGTTTTTGATGTTAACATCAAGGCGTTTTGTAATGAGGTTGAGGTTTTCGTTATATTGTCCACAGAGGTTAAAAAGACGTTGGTTATTTTCCGGCGTTAAATTTAATCGAGTTGTGGTCAGCAATTGATTCCTTCCTTAACTGGCTCGCCGCGCAAAGAGTTTGGCAAGGCTTCAGTGATTTCCATATCAACAAATTGCCCAATCATCTCAGGCCCTCCATTAAAATTTAGCACACGATTGTTCTCTGTGCGACCCATAAGTTGATTTGGATCCTTTTTTGAGGGGCCGGTGACCAGGACACGTTGCACAGAGCCTACCATGGACTCGCTAATTCGAAAGGCATTTTGGGCCAGGCGTGACTGGAGGATCTTCAAGCGCCGTTTTTTAACGTCCATAGGCGTGTTGTCTGGGAGTCGTGCAGCGGGTGTGCCAGGTCGAGGGCTGAAGATAAAACTATAGGATTGATCAAAGCCAATTTCCGCCACGAGATTCATGGTATCTTCAAAATCTTTATCAGTTTCACCAGGGAAGCCGACAATAAAGTCTGATGAGATGCTGATATCAGGGCGAATCTCTCGCAGTTTACGGATCTTTGATTTAAATTCTAGGCTTGTGTAATTACGCTTCATAGCCGCCAAGATCCGATCTGAGCCGCTTTGGACCGGCAAGTGTAATTGATTTGCCAGTTCAGGCACTTCAGCGTAAGCGTCAATGAGGTTTTGTGAAAAGGCAGTGGGATGAGAGGTGGTATAGCGTATTCGTTCAATGCCATCAATCGCGGCAATGTAATGGATAAGCAAGGCCAGATCAGCAATGTCACCACTGTGCATCAAACCCCTATAATCGTTTACATTTTGCCCAAGAAGAATGATTTCGCGCACATTTTGCTCAGCCAGAACCACGCATTCCGCAATGACGCTGTCGAAATCGCGACTGATTTCTTCACCGCGTGTGTAAGGCACAACGCAATAACTGCAGTACTTGCTGCAGCCTTCCATGATGGAGACTAATGCGGTGGGGCCGTCGGCTTTGGGGTCGGGGAGTTTGTCAAATTTTTCAATTTCAGGGAAGCTGACATCAACGACTGAGTGATGTTTTTCTTCGACCTCTTTGATTAGCTCAGGCAGACGGTGGAGGGTTTGTGGGCCGAAAACCATGTCAACAAAAGGTGCGCGGCGCAAAATTTCACCGCCTTCTTGGCTTGCCACGCAGCCACCTACACCAATGATTTTACCCGGGTGTTTTTCTTTGAGCTTGCGCCAACGACCGACTTCTGAAAACACTTTTTCTTGAGCTTTTTCACGAATTGAGCAAGTATTGAGCAACAAAATGTCAGCTTCTTCTGGCGTCTCGACTTTTGTTGCGTTCATGACGGAGAGTGCGTCGGCCATTCGGGCTGAGTCGTATTCGTTCATTTGGCAGCCATGGGTTTTGATGTATAATTTTTTGCTCATCTTGTTGTCTCTTTTTTAGTAGGTTTGCTAGCATTATCTCGCAAACACGCTCAAGCCCGTCCGTGGGTCGCTCTGAACTGGCCCTCCCTGGCCAGTTAAGGTTTGCGTAATAATGCTAGCAAACCTAATGGGTTACAAGCCTACAAAAAATATTGGCTTGTTCTCTGTGTTGTCATCCCCGCGAAGGCGGGGATCCAGTTATTAATTATCTTAGCAAGCGGGTCCTGTCATGGGGTCCTGTGCCCCGTGCTCGCAAGCTGCGCGCGGCGTCACAGCACTCCATGCCACCCGCTTGATCAAATTCTTTTGTTTTCTCTCCGTTGTCATCCCCGCGAAGGCGGGGATCCAGTCAATTAAGAAGAACGTTTGAGTTGCAAAAAGTACTTCTTGTTTTCTGGGCGTTTGTTTTTAACAGAGGTCCGGATTGTACGAAAACTGAACGAACTGTGCAACCGATTGTGCTCACAGCAGGATAACTGCTTGTTTTATCTAATGGATGGCGTATATAATCCCTCTAAGGACATTCAAAATCCTCGTCACCACGTATTAAATGACTAATATCAACAAGGAGAGAAGTGATGGGTATGTTATTTTTTCAATGGCGCGATGCGCGTTACCTCGACAAATGGTCTCAGTTTTTTGCTGATTTACGTGCAAAAGCTAACAAGCTCGAACAAGAAGGTCCGCAGTTACCTGCTGACGATTTTGATCCAGCTGGCACGCAGTATGCTTGGGCAGGTGTTGATTGTCATGCATACGCCAATGAGCAGGCTAAAAAATTATTTGATGAGCCATCTCGCTATCAACGAGCAGGTGGTGTTGTTGAAGTGCCGCCAGAACGTTTTCAGTTGTTGCATTATGGCAAGTTGACGCCAGCTGATCGAGCGCGTATTGATAGTCATAAAAACGCGGTAACACAAGGCACATTTCAATTTAATATTGCTGAAAAAATTCTTCGACGACGTCGCGAACAATACATACAAAAAGCGGCTGTTCGCTTTGTGCAGCAGTTAATTGATGTTGCACGTGGCCCGAATAAGCGGCTGCACTTGATGCGCTTGCTGGCGGCAAATTCGCATTGGATCAATAATCGAGATGCCGGTGACGTCGCGCTTAAACAAGCTTTCGCTATTTTTAGTCAGGCCTTAGGTGATGCAATTGGCGACATGCCCATTCAGTATGCTCACCGGATTAAACTCTGCTTTGAGTCACTAGCTCAAGCTCCGCTGAGGATTGATTCACCGACGCCAGCAGATAATGTTTTCTCTAGCCAAGAAAAATTACCGGAATATTTAGGCCTCAGACGGACAGGGGGCGATGATTTTGCTTTTGAGACCCCCTATCATCAAGCGCTCGAAGCACAACAGCAACAGCTTGATGGATTTAAAAAGTATATTTCATTGATGATTCAAAAGCGCACGCACCAATCATTTTCTTTCATGAGTTGTGCGCCTGACCGAAAACATTATCATGGAACTAATGATTTGATTGATTGTTTGCAGGATGATGTTGACACACTAGTTAGTGAGTTGTTGCAGGTGAGAAATTTTCAGCAAGCAATAAAGTTGCTGGCTCCTTTTGCTGATTGTTACGCAGTAAATCAAACGTTTAATCAAAGGGTGGCAGATAAGCTACAAACTATTCCATCAAGCTCGCTTTTTAGTCGTGACAAGCTTGATGTCTTGCTTGCGATTGAGCGCGTTGCCGCTGAAAAAACTATTTATGATTATAAAACAGCGCGTTTGTTTTTTAATGTGCTAAGCAATTTAAGTGTGGCTGTCGGTGTTCGAGTTAATCATCAATCATTTCCTGCCAGTGGTAGAATTAGTATGCGCCTAATAGCGATTGAAAGAGATTTAATGAGCAGTCTAGGCGTAGAGAGCTTGCTGACCGCTATGATCATTCGTGGCAGCGCAGCACAGCTTGCCACAAAAGTTGATACTATGGTTAATGATTGGCAATGGCATGAGTTAATTCTTCGGTTCGATCAGTTGCGTGAGCTTGAGCTTGCTTATGCCAGCGAGGGAATGACGCAGCGTTTGCAAGGTAGTGAACCGCTTGCCATTTATTCCGAGGTGTTAAAGCATCGGGTTAAAGCCGAATTACCCGAGGCATTGTTGACAGCGCTGGAGAGGTTAAACGTGCAGCATGACGCGGCTAGTGTGCCCTTGCATTTGTGGGAAGCCTATCAGGTTGCCGCACAAGTGTGGGCAGCTGATGCGGCATACAACGTGACGAATGATTTCTATGAAGAAACGAAAGTCGTTGCTCGTAAGTTATCTAAAGAAACGCTCGAAGCAATTTATCAGCGCATGTCAGCCGAAAACGTGCGTGAGGTGATGGCTAATGCGGAGTGGCTTACTAACAGGCTGAGTCAAGGTGGCCGCACAAGGTTTGCCAATGCGCGCGATTATGATTTAGAAGAGGCGGGTCGTTACAACACGGCAACATTAAGTTTGTATGATGCCATTATGAACGGTGTGGTTGAAGTTTATAACAGGCTTTTTCCTGAGGGTGAGCCGCTTGAGGTGGTTAAGATTGCTCGAGCTGATACGCCTGATGCGACGCCAGGCCCAGCGGTCAGGTTGTTAGCGGAAACTGCAGGCCGAGGCATTGATCGTGATCGACCTGGCTCCAATGATAGTACGGGTTCTGGTAGAAGTGTCAGAAGTGGTAGCCTGAGAAATTTGGGGTTAACACCCGTTCCACGGGCAGTGGGCGCTGCAGCAGCACCCGCTGATCCGGTCGCTAAGCAATTAAGCTTTTAAAGCAACAGTGCGCAAGGTGCCTTCTCTCAGTAGTTTTGCTATGATCCTGCTATGGATAGATTGCAAATCAAAGGTGGTGTGCCGCTTCACGGTGAGATTCGTATTGATGGTGCAAAAAACGCAGCCCTGCCTATTTTGGCGGCGAGTATTTTAGCGACAGAGCCGGTCATTCTCATGAATGTTCCACATTTGCGCGACACCTCAACCATGATTAATCTTTTGGCGCAAATGGGCGCAAGTATTAAATTTTGTGAGCGCGAAAGTGTTCAGGTCAATGCCTCTCAGATGAATGATTTCACAGCGCCCTATGATTTGGTGCGAACCATGCGCGCATCAATTTTAGTGCTTGGTCCACTGTTAGCGCGTTTTCATCAAGCCAAGGTCTCGATGCCTGGTGGTTGTGCGATTGGTACACGTCCGATTGACTTACACCTCATGGCGCTCGAAGCCATGGGCGCAACGATTTCCATGCAAAATGGGTATATCGAAGCAAAAAGCGATGGGCGTTTGCATGGGGCAGAGATTCATTTTCCTATGGTCTCTGTTGGTGCTACGGAGAACGCATTAAGTGCGGCAGTGTTGGCTGACGGTAAAACCACATTGCACAATGTGGCACGTGAGCCGGAAATTGTGGATTTAGCTAACTTTCTCAATCATCTCGGTGCGAAGATCGAAGGGGCTGGTACTGACACAATAGTGGTTGAGGGTGTAAAGGCTTTGTCTGGTGGAGAATACCGCATTATATCCGACCGTATTGAAGCGGGCACCTATTTAATCGCTGCAGCCATGACGCAAGGTGATGTGCAAATAAAAAATATTAAGCCAAGCTTGCTCTTGAGTGTGTTAGATAAATTAATGATGTTGGGTGCTAATGTTTTGGCAGGTGATGATCATATTCATTTGTCGATGAGCAAACGCCCAAAGGCGATAGATGTGGTGACAGAAGCGTATCCTGGTTTTCCTACCGACATGCAAGCGCAGATGATGAGTTTGTTATCGATTGCTGAGGGAGAGAGCCATCTCACCGAAACTATTTTTGAAAATCGTTTCATGCATGTGCAAGAGCTCAACCGCATGGGCGCACGAATTCGATTGCAAGATAATATGGCTTATTGTGAAGGGGCAGAAAAACTATCAGGTGCGCCGGTGATGGCAACGGATTTACGTGCCTCCGCGAGTTTGATACTTGCAGGGTTAGTGGCAGAGGGTGAAACCCTTATCAATCGCGTGTACCATATTGATCGAGGTTATCCGCGTGTTGAAGAAAAGCTCAGTCAGCTGGGTGCGCGTGTGAAGCGGTTGGGATAGTACGCTGTTTGCCGTTGATGACCGTTGATGACTGTGCAGTTGTCATCCCCGACCTGATCAGGGGTTTAGGAATAAAGTTTC
>PANR01000053.1 GCA_002707695.1 Legionellaceae bacterium | reverse complement strand
CTAAAGAAAGTTCGGAATGACTTGCACGTGCCTGGTGTTGACAAACAGTCTGATATTGCCGTTTGTTATTGTCCTGAGCGCGTGTTACCCGGAAAAATATTGCAAGAACTGGTTGAGAATGATCGTATTCTCGGTGGGGTGACTCAACAGTGCGCTGAAAAAGCAAAAATATTTTATCAGCAATTTGTTAAGGGCGAATGTTTGTTAACACAAGCACGTACTGCTGAAATGGCAAAGCTTGCCGAGAATGCTCATCGTGATATTAATATTGCGTTTGCCAATGAACTGGCAAATATTGCTGGTACGCAGAAGGTAAACCCTTGGGAGTTAATCGCGCTGGCGAACCGTCATCCGCGCGTTAATATTTTGTCACCGGGGCCGGGCGTAGGTGGCCATTGTATTGCTGTTGATCCGTGGTTTTTAATCAATGCGGCACCTGAGCAATCTTCATTAATGCGTCAAGCGCGTCACATTAATGACGCGAGACCTGCTTATATTGTTGAGCAGGTAAAAAAAGAGCTGCTTAATTTAAATAAACCGACGATTGCTTGTTTGGGTTTGTCATACAAACGAGATATCGATGACTTTCGTGAAAGTCCAGCGCTGCAGATTGTTGAAATGCTATCTGCATTGAAACTTGCTAAACTGCTTGTCGTAGAGCCTCATGTTAATACGTTGCCACCATCGCTTAACACTGAGCATGTTGAGTTGACAGAGCTTTCAAATGCAATTAAACGAGCAGATGTGGTGTTATTGCTGGTCGATCATCAACTATTTAAAAACCTTGATCAATCATTGTTGGTTGATAAAACAGTTTTTGATACGCGGGGCATTTGGCAGTTAGCATGTGTGGAATAGCGGGATTTACAGGTGATTTTTCGTTAGCACTGTTGCGTGCAATGAATGAGTCCATCATACATCGTGGCCCAGATGATCAGGGTGAGAAACTCTTTAAAAAACCAACTTCGCAAGTTGGTTTGGCGCACCGTCGTTTATCTATTATTGATTTGTCACCCGAAGGTCATCAGCCGATGTCGGTATCATGTGAATGCTGCCAACCTTTGGGTTCTTCTGAAGAAAATCAATTGTGGTTGACGTATAATGGCGAGCTCTATAATTATCGCGCTCTGCGCGACGAATTAATTGCAAAAGGCCATCGCTTTCATAGCGAAACTGACTCCGAGGTAATTTTGCATTTATATGCCGAAGAAGGTGCATCCATGTTATCAAGGCTCAATGGCATGTTTGCATTGGCCTTGTACGACGGCAGAAAAAATGGTGAGGTGCTAATTGCTCGCGATGGTTTGGGCGTAAAACCGCTTTATTATAGTGAATTGCAACAGGGTGTATTATTTGCCTCTGAGTTAAAAGCGCTGCTAAAGTGCCAAGCGGTTTCTCGTGAATTAGATTTTTCGGCAATTCATTATTACATGGCTTATTTGTGGTGCCCATCACCACAAACTATTTTGCAGTCTGTTAAGAAGCTTGAGCCAGGCCATGCCTTGTTAATTAACGATGAAAAAATTGTAAAGCATTGGTCTTTCTATCAGTTGCCTGTTGAAAATAATTTATTTCAAACGACTGAAGCTCAAATCGCAGAAGAATTGGCTGATACGTTAAAGACAGTGGTTAACGATCAAATGATGGCTGATGTACCCATTGCCGCATTTCTTTCGGGCGGTTTGGATTCAAGCGCTATTGTTGCCATGATGCGACAAGCCAATGCATCAGCTAATATTGATACGTATTGTGCAGCTGATAACGCTCGAACAATGGAGGGTAGCCCGAGTGATTTGCCTTATGCTAAACGCGTCGCGCGCTCACTTAATCTTAATTTACACCATGTGCCCGTTCAGGCTGGGATGATCGATCATTTTGAGAAGATGCTTTATTATTTGGATGAGCCTCAGGCCGACCCCGCACCGCTAAATGCCTGGATGATAGCTAAGCAAGCAAAAAATGATGGCATTAAAGTGTTGATGTCGGGCGCGGGCGGAGACGATATTTTTTCAGGTTATCGCCGTCACTGGGCTGTGATGCATGAATCGTTATTGACAAGGTTGCCTGGGCCAATGCGCGCTATCTTATCAACAGCAGGCTCAAATTTATTAGAAGGCCGTTGGCGGTTGCCTTTATTAAAAAATACAACTTGTAGGCGTGCTGCAAAATTTTTTGCTAATCTCAACTTACCCGGAGACAAACGCTTAATCAGTTATTTTTTTTGGAGCAGTGAGCAATTGCGCCATGATTTATATGCGCCCGAGGTGGCTGAGCAGCTGCGGGGTGTTAGTGCATTTGATCCTATGCTAAGTACATTGCAAAAACTACCATCGTCTACTTCTCCGTTGGGGAAAATGCTTTATCTTGATACCAAATATTTTTTGCCTGATCACAATCTTAATTATACGGATAAAGTGGCTATGGCTGAAGGTGTTGAGGTAAGGGTGCCGCTGATTGATCCACGATTAGTTGCTTTCGCTGCACGCATACCACCTCAACTAAAACAAAAAGGCCGTGTTGGCAAATCTATTTTTAAAAAAGCCATGGAGCCTTATTTGCCAAAAGATGTGATCTATCGACCAAAAACAGGTTTTGCAGCGCCGCTTCGATCTTGGTTGCATCATGAGTTGCGTCCGATGATTGACGATGTGTTATCTATGTCGTCTATCCAGCGGCGTGGTATATTCGATGCAGAGGCAGTGAATAAAATAATAAAAGCAGATCGATCTGGCTGTGCCGATCTTAGCTATCCAATATTTTCATTATTATGTATTGAACAGTGGTGTCGGATTTTTTTGGATAAATAGTTGCGTGATTATTGATGATTGTCGATGTAGTAACTTTGGTACCAAGACACAAACTGTTTGACTCCATCTTCAATATTTGTTGCGGGCTTAAATCCAAACTCTCTTTCTAATAACGTGGTATCAGAGTAGGTTTCAGGCATGTCACCTGCTTGTATTTCCATGAAGTTTATATTGGCTTTTTTGTTAGTTGCTTTTTCAATGGCGGCAATGAAATCCATGAGTTTAACTGGGTTATTGTTGCCAATATTGTAAATGCGGTAGGGCGCGTAGCTGCTCGCTCGATCAGGTTGTTGGCTAGACCAGTTTGAGTCTGGTGTTGCAGGTTTTTCTAATACTTTAATGACTCCTGTCACCACGTCATCAACATAAGTAAAATCTCGTAGCATTTTTCCGTGATTGTATACATCGATTTTTTCACCCGCCAAGATATGTTTGGTAAACTTGAAAATGGCCATGTCAGGTCTGCCCCATGGTCCATATACGGTAAAAAAACGTAGGCCTGTGCAAGGCGTTTGGTATAAGCTTGCATAGCTGTGAGCCATCAGCTCATTAGCTTTTTTAGTTGCCGCGTAAAATGACATGGGATGATCAACATTATCATGTTCGGAAAAGGGAGAGTGGCCGTTGGCTCCATAGACGGAGCTTGATGAGGCAAAAACCAAATGCTTTACTTCATTGTGCCGGCAGCCTTCGAGTATGTTGAGAAAGCCCAGTACATTGGCTTGTGCATAAACATGCGGATGTTTAATCGAATAACGCACACCAGGTTGTGCCGCTAGATGGGCAACATAGTCAAATTGTTCTTTTTCGAAAAGTTTGCTCACCTCAGATTGTTCAGTGATGTCGATTGGGTAAAAGGCGAAATTAGACGCTCGATTCAGCGCATCAAGCCGTGCTTTTTTCAAATTAACATCATAATAATCATTGAGGTTGTCTATACCAATGACCTGGTGGCCCTGTTTGAGCAAGGCTGAGCAGAGATGCATGCCAATAAAACCAGCGCAGCCTGTCACAAGTGTCTTCATCGTTAACCTAAAATTTCTTACTAGAACGATGAAAGTGTACTGGATTTATTATATTTGTGAATACTATTTGTCTGATTCCTGCTATTTATCCAGGTTGCATGCTAAGTTTGACTCTTGAGCCAAGATAAGTGATCATTATCGCTTTGAGCAGGGTTGAGAGAAAATGAGCAAAAAAGTTCGCAAAGCCGTCTTTCCAGTTGCTGGTATGGGCACCCGCTTTTTGCCGGCTACAAAAGCCAACCCAAAAGAAATGTTGCCCGTCGTTGATAAGCCATTGATCCAATACGCGGTCGAAGAGGCAATTGCCGCAGGGATTACTGATTTAATTTTTGTCACCAGTTATAGCAAGCGGGCCATCGAAGATCATTTTGATTCCAATTTTGAGCTTGAAATGCGTTTGGAGCAGAAGGGCAAGGCAGCTCTGCTGGAGCAGGTGCGCAATATTATTCCAAAAGGCGTGTCTTGTGTCTATATACGTCAAGCTGAGCCATTAGGGCTGGGTCATGCAGTTTGTTGCGCCAAGGATTTGGTGGGCGATGAGCCATTTGCTGTCTTGCTTGCTGATGATTTGATTGATGCTAATGAGCCTTGTTTAAAGCAGATGGTTGATGTTTATCAGTCAACTCAGGGCAGTGTCGTGGCTGTGCAGCAAATTGATCCTCAAGAAAGTGAAAAATATGGTGTGATTGATACAGCAGGCCGTGAGTTTAAAAATGCTTGTGTGAAAATTGAAGGCATTGTTGAAAAGCCTTCGCCTGATCAAGCCCCTTCTCATTATGGCGTTGTTGGGCGCTATATCTTATCACCTAAAATTTTTGCATTGCTTGAGCGGGGAAAGGCTGGCGCAGGCGGTGAAATTCAATTAACTGACGCTATTGCTGGTTTGTTGCCAGAAGGTGTGTATGCACGACAATTTGACGGAGTACGTTATGACTGTGGCAGTAAGCTTGGTTATTTAAAAGCGACAGTTAATTTTGGGCTCAAACACGATGAGTGTGCCTCTGCATTTAAACAATTTATTGATCAGTTGCGCTAATGAACGGGTGTAATCGTAAAGAATTTTTTTTGTATACTATAGCGATATTATTAAGTTTTCTTCTAAGTCTTATTGATCGTTTTGGCCATCCTGTTTTTAATCCCGATGGGGCTTTTTATTTTCAAGTAGCAGAAACTTATTTGTCTCATGGTTTTCATGCAGCGACAGCATTATTTAACTGGCCGTTTTATCCAATTAGTGTGGCATGGCTGAGTCGGCTCACGCATTTGTCTTTGTATAATGCTGGATATTTAATGAATGTTGTTTGTTCAGCGGCTATTTGCGTGGTGTTTGCGAGGGTTGTCCGTCATCTGAATCGCGACTTTGTTTATCAATGTTTAGCAGTGTTGCTTATTTTGATTTGGCATGTTTTTGCTAAGCTACGTGCAGATTTAACGCGTGATCAGGGTTTTTGGTTGTTTGGTCTACTATCGTTGTTGGCATTTTTTCATTATGTGAAAACACGCAAAATGATTTTTTCTTTGCTTTGGTTTTTGGTGCTATCAATGGCCGCACTGTATCGCATGGAGGGCGCTTTCATTTTAATAACAGCGCCGCTAGCAATGTTTTTTTTAGGCGGCTGTTGGCGAGAACGTTTGATTGATTATTTTAAATTGAACTTACCGATCATTGTTGTTGTATTATTTTTCGTGCTTGGGTTTCATGCTTTCTTTCATTTAATTTGGGAGCGTGCGTATCGGTTGTTAAATTACTCAAGACAGTCAGGAGGCGAGTTGGGCCTGGTAACAAGCTTGGTGAGCTATGTTTGGGTATTGTTCAACAGTATGTCGATGGTATATTGGTTGCTGTTTGTTTTGGCTTTTTTCCAGTTAAAAGAAAACAATCAAATGAAGTTTGCTCTTCCTGTTTCTAAGAGTAAAATAATTATTTTATTATCTTACTTACTCCCATGCGTTTTAACTACCTTAGCATTTTACACAAAAAAGCATTTTTTAGAACCTCGATATTTATTGCTGCTTTTGTCGTTATGTTTGTCGCTGGCACCTTTTGGCTTGTATTTTTCGTATCAGTTGTGGCAGAGCCGCAGAAAAAATTTTTCAGTTCGGGGGGTATTATTTCCAGTTGTTGTGGTTTTGCTTTTTGCTGAGTTGGTTGCTGATTTATATCCCTTCGGCACGTCTCATCGCTACGTTATGCAAGCGGCAAATTGGGTGAAACGGAATGTGTCGTCACAAACCATGCTTTATACTTGCAAGGGGCGTTTGGCTATACTTGCAGACAGAACGGCCGAAGGCCAATCTGTAGGCTGGCGGATAAATGATTCAGGCCAGGATAGCTGTGGCACATCCATTGAGTTCCCCTCTCTGGCACAGTACAATGGCCAGCCGACATGGGTGATTTATGCGGTTGATGTTAATGGCCATGACGGGGTGTCGAAATATACGCAGAGACAGGTGTTGGTGAAGCGTTTTGGCGAGCCGGTTGCGCAGTTTGAAAACCGACACCATGATGCTATGTTATTGTTTAAAGCAGCAAAAACAGGACAAAAATGAATATTACAGTCGTTGGAACAGGTTATGTTGGCTTAGTGACAGGCGCTTGCTTGGCAGAGGTTGGCAACCATGTGACCTGTGTTGATGTCGATCAAGACAAAATTTCACGTTTGAATGCCGGTGAAATTCCGATTTATGAACCAGGCCTTGAGGTGCTGGTTAAAGAAAATATTGAAGCGGGTCGCCTGAGTTTTGTGACGTCGCTTTCAGCGCAAGAAAAGCACGGAGATATTTTCTTTATTGCGGTAGGTACACCTAGTGATGAAGACGGTTCAGCTGATTTGAAATATGTTGAAAAGGTCGCAGAGCAGATTGGTCAGTACCTTTTTCAGTACGCCATTGTTATTGATAAATCAACCGTGCCTGTTTATACCGCTGAAAAAGTGAGAGACATTATTCAGTCACAACTCAAAGCTCGTGGTAAAGCAGTTGAATTTGATGTGGTGAGTAACCCTGAATTTTTGAAAGAAGGTGCCGCCGTAGAGGATTTTATGCAGCCTGATCGCGTGGTGGTAGGCGTTGACTCCGATCGTGCTCGTGGCATTATGCGTGAGCTTTATGCGCCTTTTACACGAAATCCCGAGCAATTGTTGTTGATGGGGATTCGTGATGCAGAGATGACAAAATATGTCAGCAATGCCATGTTGGCTACCCGTATTTCATTTATGAATGAGATAGCCGTGTTGTGCGAACAGATGGGTGTCGATGTTGAAAACGTTCGTGTTGGCATTGGTTCCGATCGCCGTATCGGATATCCATTTTTGTATCCTGGTTGTGGGTATGGTGGTTCGTGTTTTCCTAAAGACGTAAAGGCGCTTGTGCATATGGCCGAATCACACGATGTTAAACCTTACATTTTACACGCAGTAGAAGAGCGCAATGCGTTGCAGAAGCAAATTTTATTTACCAAACTGCGTGCTAAATTTGGTGATGATCTGAGGGATAAAAAAGTTGCTTTATGGGGTTTGTCGTTTAAGCCGGATACTGACGATATGCGAGAAGCTTCATCTGTTGTGTTTTTAGAAGCAGCCATGAAGGCGGGTGTTAACGTTGCAGCATATGATCCTGTCGCGATGACGGTTGCCAAACGTGATTTACCAGCAGCGTGGTTTGAGTCAGGGCAGCTGAGTTTTGTTGATCGTCAAATGGATGCGCTGAAAGATGCTGACGCATTGGTGTTGGTAACAGAATGGAAACCGTTTCGCTTTCCTGACTTTGCTCAGATGAAAAAATTAATGCGCGGACTTTTCATCATTGATGGACGCAATCAATATGACCCCAAACAGGTCAAAGCCGCGGGTTTTGAATATTCTGGTATTGGTCGGTCATGATGTTGCGTATTCATAATTTTTTAGCGCAAGTTAGGAGGAGCGATGCGAACTAGAGAATTATTATTGATGATATTTGCCTATTTTTTTGTTCACTCCCTCGGCCAATAATGTTGCAGCTAGCATATTTAGACTTACCCCTTCTTCTTTAGCCTGCAGTGCTAAGCTTGCATGTAGATGTTTAGGCACACGAATACGCCACTGGCCACTATAATTCTCTGCAACACTTGCTTTTGGAATGGTATCACCAAATTCTTGAGCTGATTTAATCCACGACTGCATCGCATCTTGTACTTCGTGCAGTGCCTCATCAATGGTTTTGCCATCGGCTATACAACCAGGTAGGTCCGGTACTTCGGCTGTAAAACCACCCCCGTCCTCTTCGCTTAGTGGACGGACAATAATAGGGTAATTGAATTCGTTCATACTTCATCTCCCATAGTGTCAATCAATTCTACAAACTTTTTGATGTAAATCGGCTTTATTGGTTTTCGAGCTGGAACTGTCAATTGTCGTCCGCCTTGAGTGCGAAACGTCACATGACTCGTGCCAGGTTGTCGATATACCACCCCAAGCCTATTTGCCACCGTTTTTAAATCCTCTATCCGCCAATCACGTGGATTGTTGCGCATTTTGTTAATTATTTTATCAATCCTGCCCATACCACAATGGTACCATATATGGTACCATTGTCAAGGTAAATCAGGAGGTCAAATAAGGTATTATAATTTTCTATACCACGGTTTTTTTCGTAGGTTGCCTTCGCATCGGATGAGTTGTTTATAGTAGAGGTTTGCGCGTGCTTGAACGTGACGTGAGCGTTGTAATATCCAGCCTGCAGCGTGGTGATGTGGGTTTCGGTAATTTTCAATACCTTCGTAGTAAGCAAGGTAGAGTGAATAAGCGTTGTGTTTGTTAATGCGCGCCTTCTGATGTGCTTGGTTGGCGTACCAGCCGATAAAATCACTTGCTGCAGCAAAGTCACTGCGTACACTGGTGTTGCCGGTTGTGGCCTGATAACGTTCCCACGTTCCTTTTAACGCTTGAGAGTAGCCATAGGCGGTGCTGGGTCGTTTCCAAGGAATAACCCATAGTAGCTTGGTGCGTGAAGGGCGCACATCAGCACGAAAGCTGGATTCTTGTGCGATGATCGCCATTTGTATGCTAATAGGCACGCCCCATTTTTTACGTGTCGCCGCTGTGTCCCAATACCACTCAGGATATTGTTGGAAGATAGCGCAAATGTTGAGTGGGTCGTTGGGCGGTGGTGTTGTGCTGCAGCTATTAAGTGGTAGATAGGCAACAAAAACCACGGCAATAGTTGCAATTAAACTGAGTGTTTGTAAAAAACGTTTTTTGTTCATAACGACCGCTTCTTCGATGCTTTCAATTGTTTTTCAACATCGCTAAGTGCTCGAGAAATTTTTGCTTGTGTGATGGGGTCGGTTGATTGCTTGGTGGCGATTTCTAGAACCGCGCGTGCTTTTGCAAGCTGACCTGTCATGACATAAAGCTTGGCAAGTGTGAGATTCGATTCAGATGGATTCCCAGCTTTGTGTTGTGCGGTGGCAAGAGTCGCTAGATAAGTCGGGTTGTCATCAAATTCGCCACGGTAACTGTCTAAGATGGCTAACGCTTTTTTTGCTTGATTATTTTCTGTTAGGGTGTGCGCATAGAGGATAATCAAAGGAAAATAATCAGAGTTATTTTGGTGTAAGTTTTCTAATAAAGTAAGCGACGCTTGCGATTTTTTGTTTGCCAGTAAAATGCGTGCTTGTGCTATTTGATATAAAAGTTCAGAAGGGTGCGCAGCAACGACTTTTGCAATAACTTGTTCGGCTCGCTGAGCATTACCAGCTTTTAGTAATGCTAATGCATAACCATATTGCAATAGAGCATTGTCGCGTTGCTGGGGGTTTTTAAGCAGTGCTTGGTCGTTGTTGATCAGTTCTTGCGTGCTGTTGCTGGTGTCAACAGCTAGTCGAATTTGCATGAGTTGGAAGCGTTCTTGATCAGCGCTTGAATCATTTGATGGTTTAGCGAATATATTCATGGATTCGGCAGCCCGTTGAGCGGCAGATGGATGGCTCATGAGTGGTGCTAAGATATCTTTTTCAGATTCAGCTACACTGTGTTGGCTCATAAGCTGCTTAAGCATGTTGGTCATGCCGACCGTAGAAAAACCAGATTTCTTTAGAATGTCTATTCCAACATTATCTGCTTCTTCTTCAAATTGCCTTGAGTGGCGCAGTCCAACTTGTGCCATCCCGGCTTGCGTGGCGGTCATGGCGCCCATGCCCGCTTGCGGCGCCTTCATGCCCACCGCTATTGCCGCGATCATGGCGGCGATGGCTGGAAGT
This sequence comes from Legionellaceae bacterium, assembly GCA_002707695.1. Taxonomy (GTDB): domain Bacteria; phylum Pseudomonadota; class Gammaproteobacteria; order UBA12402; family UBA12402. The sequence goes on along the minus strand of PANR01000053.1, from coordinate 11,520 downwards.
TGCAGTGATTTTTGTTGGGCAACGCCGCGGGCAAAATGGCGCTGGACAACGTGACCAATTTCATGCGCCATAACAGCAGCAAGCTCGTCCTCAGAGCCAACGGCAAGGATAAGGCCGCTATTTATGCCAATATGGCCGCCTGGCCCAGCAAAGGCGTTAATTTGGGCGTCATTGACCACAAAAAAGTGGAAGGGGTAGCTTGGTTTGGGGCTATTAGAGGCCAATTTATAGCCAAGCGTATCGATATAGTCCAAAATGACTAAATCATGAACAAGCGGAAGCTGTCGGCGAACCGCTCGCATAAAAAGTTGACCATACTCTTGTTCTTGAGCCAGTGTCATCAGCCCAGCTGAGGTGCCACCAATGTTAGGTGGCGCTGACGCTGCCATCACCCCGCCACAAAGCGCCAAGAGGCCTGTCAGCAAGATTTTTCTGATCATGGGGCCTACGTTAGCATAGTTTTGTGGCTGAATACTAGCATCCAGCTTTGGCGCTCTGGTGCTTTATGCAGGCTTGACTTGTATATTATGGCAATATACAATAAATACGTGGATGAAAAAATTAACAAACTGTTGGAAAGTCTAGTTGGTTTCGACTGGAATAAAGGCAATGCCAATAAAAACTGGCATCGTCATGGGGTGACGCTCATCGAGTGTGAGCAGGTTTTTTTTAACCAGCCTTTGTTGCTGGGTGATGACGACAGGCATTCAGTCAGCGAAAAAAGATATTATGCTTTAGGGATCACAAATTTAGAGAGAAGGTTGTTTATTGCATTTACGATTAGGAGCAAGTTGATTCGCGTAATCTCTGCCAGGGATATGAGTAAAAAAGAGAGGAAAGTTTATGAAAAACATGAAGTCTTTGCCGAAGTTTAAAAATTTAGCCGAGGAACAAAAATTTTGGGAAGAGCATGACTCAGCCGATTATGTTGACTGGAGTAAAGCTAAGCTGGCTAAATTGCCGAACCTAAAACCATCTACCCGCGTGATTTCTTTAAGATTACCGGAGTCGCTGTTAATAGATATAAAACATATGGCAAATAAAAATGATGTCCCTTATCAATCGTTAATAAAACTGCTGCTTGCCGAGAAAATGCGCGAAGAGCGTCGGCATTAGAAATGGTGTGTGAAGTTATTAAAGCTTCTGCAAATCAAAGGTCGCGTCGAGGTTAAGTTCGTCGCAATATTCGATATAGCGCTCGCGTAAGTCGGGGATAAAGGTATCTGCAGGAATATCGACAAGCATCTCAAGCGAGAGCATTTCCGCGCCAGTTTTATGTGAAATGTAGGCGCTGCAATTAACGTCACGAATACTGATTTTTTGTGTTGTAAAAAACTGGCTGATGTTAAGCAATAATTTAGGGTGGTTGAGCGCGCACACTTCAACTTCGTAAGGCAGGTGTGAGCTATCTTGCATTTCTTCCGAGGTGCGCTTGTAAAATAGTGCCATTGATTTTTCGTTTGTTAAGGTTTTGAGTCGGCTCTCAAGTACGCTCATCGCTCGCCAGTTTCCAGCGACAAAAAATAAGCCGCCATAGTCGTTGCCCAATTTGCATAACTTGGCGTCGAGAATGAAGCACTCGCTTTCGGCAATATGCTTGGTGATGGTGTGAATGGCCATTTCATCTTGGCTTTGCGCGCTGATGGCGATATGTTGGGACATGGGCATTTCCTGGCAAATTGGCTACTCTAGATTATTATATCAGGGCTTGCAAGTAAGCGCAGGCTTTGCTATCAAGGGGGCTGAGATGACAATGATAAAGGCGGGTTGATATGCGTATTTTTTTAACAGCATTGCTGGGTATTTTGTTAGCAGGTTGTTCAACACACTGGTTTGGCGAGCAGGAGCCCATACACAATAACGAGACGACTTATCAGCACTCACAGTCTGTCCCACCGCTTAAAATGCCTGCGGGCGTATCAATGGGTGAGGTTCAGAGCGCTTATCCCGTACCACAACGACGTCCACAGTGGACAGGGCAGCCCAGTCTTTTGCCGCCAGGAGCGTTTGATCAGGCGCAGCCACCACACGCAACCAGCACGAATGCCCATTAGTCGGTGACACCGAAGGCCATTTCGTATACAATCGACCGCCAGTTTTTAAAGAATAAAAGGAGTCAATATGCCTATTGAACGTACATTATCGATTATCAAGCCCGATGCAGTCGGTAAAAATGTCATCGGTGACATTGTCAGCCGCTTTGAAAAAGCAGATATCAAAATCGTCGCCATGCGCATGATGCATTTGAGCAAAACACAAGCGGGCGAGTTTTATGCTGTCCATAAAGGCCGCCCATTTTACGATGAGTTGGTTGAGTTTATGAGCTCAGGCCCTGTTGTCGTTCAAGTGCTTGAGGGTGAAGACGCTATTGCGCGCAACCGTGAGTTGATGGGGGCAACCAATCCTGCTGAAGCTGAGCCAAGCACTATTCGTGCAGATTTTGCAGAGAGTGTAGGTTGTAATGCCGTTCATGGATCAGATGCGCCAGAAACTGCAGCTGAAGAAATTGCTTTCTTTTTCAAAGATAACGAAGTTTTTAGCCGTCCGCAGTCTGACGAAGCAGCGTAAGATGCCAGTCAATTTACTCAATTACGATGAAAACAAGCTTCGCTCGCTCATGAAAAATTGGGGCGAGCAGCCTTTTCGTGCACAGCAATTGTTGCAGTGGATTCATCAATACGGCATCACTGATTTTGATGCAATGACTAATTTGAGTAAAACATTTCGTGAAAAATTAAAAACCGATGCAGCCATCGTCTTGCCAGAAATCGCATTTCATCATGTTTCAACAGACGGTACGCAGAAATGGGTATTGCGGTTGGCTGATGGCAATTCGATTGAAACCGTGTTAATTCCCGAGCCTGGGCGCGCCACGTTGTGCGTGTCTTCTCAAGTTGGTTGTTCCTTAAATTGTAGTTTTTGTGCGACAGGTCACCAGGGATTTAATCGTCATTTAACTACAGCAGAGATTATTGGGCAGGTGTGGATAGCTGTGCGTGCATTGTCAGAAGATGCAGGTAAGCATGATAAAAAAATAACAAACGTTGTCATGATGGGGATGGGTGAGCCACTGCTTAATTTTGACAGCGTGTTGGCTGCAATGAATATCATGCAGCATGATTTTGCTTATAGCTTGTCGAAGCATCGCGTGACGGTGAGTACCGCAGGGGTGGTGCCAAAAATTTATGATTTAGCGAAACATAGTGATGTCGCTTTGGCGATTTCACTGCACGCGCCGAATGATAAACTGCGTGACGTGTTGGTGCCGATTAATAAAAAATATCCGATCGACGTGCTGATGGAAGCGGTGCGTTTTTATTTTAAAGATAAGCCACGGCGAAAGGTGCTTATCGAATACGTGTTACTCGATGGCGTTAACGATAGTGATGAACACGCTTGGCAGTTGATAAAGCTCTTGAAAGATTTATCGTGCAAAGTCAATTTAATTCCATTCAATCCGTTTCCAGAAACGCTATATCGCTGCTCGTCAGATAAGCGCATTCGTCGCTTCCAAGAGCTATTGAATCAAGCTGGCATTTTCACCATCGTTCGTCGTACGCGAGGCGATGATATTGCGGCAGCATGTGGCCAATTAGCCGGTGAGGTGCAGGATCGTACAGGCCGTAAGGCGAGGCGTTTAATCCCGATCCGTGTTGAGCAGCAACTTGGAAAAATGACAGAGGAATGCTAGAGTAGCGCCATGATAGCCAAACTCCAAGCCGTTCGCGGTATGAATGACATTACGCCAGCTGAGTGCCATCGTTGGCAGTCACTTGAAGCCATATTACGTCAATTGATGCATCGTTATGCTTATGAAGAAATTCGTTTTCCTATTGTTGAAAGCACCGATTTATTTAAGCGCAGTGTCGGTGAGAATACGGATATTGTCGAAAAAGAAATGTACACCTTTGAGGACCGTAATGGCGATTGGTTGACGCTGCGGCCAGAAGGCACAGCGCCTTGTGTGCGTGCCGCTCTAGAACAGGGCTTGTTACATAACCAACTGCAGCGCTTGTGGTATTTGGGTCCTTTGTTTCGTCATGAACGTCCACAAAAAGGGCGTTATCGCCAATTTTATCAACTTGGTGCAGAAGTGTTTGGTATGGCTGGCCCCGATGTTGATGTTGAGCTGGTTTTGTTGAATGCGCGTTTATGGCGTGAGCTGGGCTTGGCAAATGAAGTGACTTTACAGATTAATACGCTCGGTACGCAAAGTGAGCGCCAAGCATTTCGTCAAGCACTCGTTGATTACTTGACACCACTTCATGATAAGCTCGATGAAGATTCGCAACGCCGATTGGGCACCAATCCACTTCGTATTTTAGATAGCAAAAACCCCGATGTGCAATCATTGCTTGTCGATGCGCCGCGGCTGCAAGATTTTTTACAAGACGAATCAACACAGCATTTTAGTGCGTTTTGCGCAGGGTTAGATGCAGCTGGCATTAAGTATAAAGTCAATCCACGTTTAGTGCGCGGCTTAGATTACTACACACACGTTGTGTTTGAGTGGGTGACCGATAAGCTAGGTGCGCAATCAACTGTATCGGCAGGCGGTCGTTACGATGGTTTAGTTGAGCAGCTTGGTGGTCGGCCCACACCCGCTGCAGGGTTTGCTTTAGGTATGGAACGTTTGCTGCTATTGCTTGAAACCGTTCATGGCGCAGACTATTTTACGTCACCCTCAGTAGATGTTTATCTCGTCGCAGTGGGTGAGCAAGCAGAGGCGCGCGCATTGGTTTTGGCTGAGCAGTGTCGTGAGGCAAATAGCTCATTAAGTGTTCAGTGTAATTGTGGGGGCGGCAGTTTTAAGTCCCAATTCAAGCGTGCTGATAAAAGTGGCGCAAAATTAGCCGTCATTCTTGCCGAAGAAGAATTGCAGCGAGGCGAAGTTACGGTAAAATACCTGCGCAATGACAAAGAGCAAGAAACCGTGCCGCTTGACCAGCTGCCGACCTTGCTAGCAAATTTGTAGGGATTGACCATTGAGTATACATAAAGACGAAGAACAGCAAGTCGAAGCCATTAAAAAATGGTGGAAAGAGTATGGCTTGACGACGATTGCAGGCGTTGTGATTGCGATTTTGATTGTGCTAGGTTGGCAATATTACCAGCGCGCAGAAATGGCAAAACGTGATCATGCATCCGTTGCCTATGAAACGTTTATTACTGCACAGATGTCAGGTGATACAGATCGCGCGCAATCAGCAGCTAATGTGTTGTTAAGTCAATTTAAAAAAACTTCTTACGCGCAACTTGCCGAATTCTGGCTGGCAAAAATGGCAGTAGAAAAGCAGCAGTATTCGCTCGCCAATCAGCATTTGATGGAAATTGTGCAACATGCCAAAGAACCTGGTTGGCGTGACATTGCGCGCATACGTTTGGCTCGCATTAACCTTGAGCAACAACAATCGCAACAAGCGTTGACGCAATTGCAATCGGTGGGTCAATCGTATCAAGGGCTGGCAAATGTTGTGCGTGGCGATGCCTATACACAGCTTAAACAATTCGCGCAGGCAAAAAAAGCTTATCATCAGGCATTAACGCAATTGCCGCCTGATGCACCGATCAACGCATTAATAAAAATGAAATTGGCAAATTTACCTCTATAACGATAAGGTTTTTAACATGAAAAAATTACTCGCAGCGGCACTTATTCTTCCTGTTTTATGGTTGGCAGGTTGTAGCACGCAAGATCCTGCTTTGAGGCCCTCACCACTACCTATTTTTTCACCGAGCATGAGTGTGAAATCTGTATGGTCAAAATCAATTGGTGACGGCGCTTCTGGCTACTATTTGCATTTACAACCCGCATTGTCGAATGGCAATTTATACGTGGCTTCTTACGATGGCGTGTTAATGGCAATTCGTGCGCAAACTGGTCAGGTATTGTGGGAAACGCGCAGTGCAAGCCATTATGTTAGCGGTGTGAGTATTGATGCAGGTAAATTATTTGTTGCCACTAATAGTGGCAAATTAATGGCTGTTAATCAAAATGACGGCGCTGTGCTTTGGACTTCATCTTTGAACAGTCAATCACTCGCTCGACCAGAAGCGTATAACGGTATGGTATTAGTTCACACGATCGATGGTGCAGTGACTGCCTTTCGTGAATCAGATGGCGGACAGCTCTGGCAATATAAACAAACCGTGCCAGGTTTAATTCTGCATTTGGCCAGTCAGCCACAATTAGCTGGGCAGTATGCGGTATGTGGCTTTGCTAATGGAACGGTTGCGACTTTACATGCATCAGATGGAAAGCTCATGTGGTCAAGACAAGTTGCTGAACCACAGGGTGCCACTGTGATTGAGCGTATGGTTGATATCGATGTGAGCCCGATCGTTGCTAACGGCGTGGTTTATGTGGGCAGTTACCAAGGTAAATTGGTTGCATTAAATATCATTGATGGTAAAACACTTTGGCAGCGCAATGTGTCTGTGTATGCTGGGTTAGCTGCTGATCATCATTATCTTTTCTTGAGTGATGCAGGCGGCAATGTCAGCGCATATGATCAAAGCAATGGATCCGTATTTTGGACACAAAAAGGCTTGGCTCGTCGCGGCTTAACGGCGCCAACCATTGCAGGTCCAAATAGTCTGGTTGTGGGCGATAAGGAAGGTTATGTGCATTGGATGTCGTTGAAAGACGGGCATTTCCTTGCGCAGGCGCGCGCAGCACTTGATCCGATTATCGGCGCCCCTGTCGCTGAAGGTCACTATGTTTTTGTTTATAGTCAATCAGGACGATTAATTGCGTACCGAACGTCATGATACCTGTTGTTGCCATCGTTGGGCGTCCGAATGTCGGCAAGTCCACACTTTATAATTGCTTAACTCGCACGCGTGATGCACTGGTTGCTGATTTGCCAGGTGTTACGCGTGATCGCATTTACGGCCAAGCTGAATTTGAAGAAAAAACATTTATCGTCGTCGATACCGGTGGAATTGTCGGTGAAGATGAAGGTATTACTGGCTTGACAGAGCAGCAATCACAACTTGCCGTTCAAGAGGCCGATGTTATTTTATTTTTAGTTGATGGTAAAGCAGGTCTTCACCCTGTCGATAGTGCGATTGCACAGCAGCTACGTAGTGCGCACAAAAAAGTGATTTTGGTGGTGAATAAAACTGACGGGCAAGATGAGAATGTAGCCGCGGCAGATTTTCATGCCTTGGGTATTTCAGCATTATATGCCATCTCTGCGTCGCACAGGCGAGGCATCAATTCGCTATTATCATCATTAACCGCTGATTTTCCTGACACCGCCTCTGATGAGCAAATAGATGATGATCGAGGTATTTGTGTGGCGATAATAGGGCGGCCTAATGTGGGCAAATCAACCTTAATTAATCGCATTGTTGGTCAAGAGCGTGTATTGGCGCATGATATGCCAGGCACAACGCGTGATAGTATTGATGTGCCGTTTGAGCATCGCGGTCAGCGCTATACGTTAATCGATACAGCGGGTGTTAGGCGCCGCAGTAAAGTAAAAGAGCTCGTTGAGCGTTTTTCTGTTGTGAAAAGTCTGCAAGCGATTGAGGCTTGTCATGTTGTGGTATTTGTTGTGGATGCGCAGGAAAATATTAGCGAGCAAGATTTAAAGTTATTGGGCTTAGTGCTTAAGGCAGGTAAGGCGTTAATTATTGCTGTCAATAAATGGGATAACCTATCTGGTTATCAGCGTGAGCAAGTGATTAAATCGCTGGATCGCCGTTTGAGCTTTGTGCCTTATGCTAAACAGCATTATATCTCAGCATTGCACGGCACTGGCGTGGGTGATTTGTTCCCACTTTTGCAGCAATGCTATCGTTCTGCTATGCAGAGTTTGAAAACAGCAGATTTAACGGCGTTGTTAGAGTTGGCTGTTCGACAGCATCCGCCACCGTTGGTTAAGGGTCGTCGAATAAAGCTGCGTTATGCGCATGCTGGTGGTCACAATCCTCCGACAGTGGTTATTCATGGTAATCAGGTTAAATCCGTGCCCGGTAGCTATCTTCGTTATCTGGAAAATTTCTTTCGCGACAAGCTCAAGCTTGTCGGCACGCCCATACGCTTAATTCTAAAGTCTGGCGAAAATCCTTATGTGAAGGATTAGCGAATATTTGAGGCTTTGAAAGTTGACGAACCTTTTATCCAAACACGCTCGAGTCATCCATGATCGCTCTGAATTGGCCATCCGCGGCCAATTAAGGTTTGAATAAAAGGTTCGTCAACTTTCAAAGCGTTGCTTCAAAACAATTTGCGTTGCAAGCGAAATTCACCTAATCTGAATATATGGAATGTTTAACGTATTGTTTATATCATGGAATCGACCTCGTCGCGCTTGAAAAGCTATTCAAAGCTGATAAGCGTTATCATATCGCACGGCGATCTGGTGTGCTGGAGGTTCACGATCAATCGGCGAAGGCTGATCTCTATGTTTTTCAAAAAGGTACCATTGTTGCTTGGAATTTGAAGCGTTATCAATTGCTGCAATATTTCAATTTGCTTGATCAGGCAGGCATCAATAAAATGACAAAGCCCATGCTCGATAAATTCTTTTACCAGACTGGGAATGAGACTAAAATTGAGCCGCATCGCTATTTTAATGTTGATTGTTTAACCTTACATGAAGATGATTCAGAGCTTAAGTTGGGTATTTCTTATGGGTTCTCTCAATCGATTAAATTGCAAGCTTACGAAGGGCTCTTAGAAGATTTAATTGATCGCTGCAGACCGTTGACTAAGCAAATGGCCAATCGTGGCGGCATTAAGCTGCCAAGCAAAAAAATTCGAAAAATCATCGGTGAAATTACCTTGGTAAAAGAAGAAATTAGTTTGGCAAGCAACTTACTTTATCAGCCCAAGTTTTTTTGGCAGCACCCTGCATTAGAAGAATATTATCACATGATTCATGATTATTTAGATATTGATGAGCGTACTGAAGTAATTAATCATCAGCTGGATACCTTGAGTGAGATTTTTATGATGTTTAATAGTTATTTAGAGAGCAAGCATTCGTATAACCTTGAGCTGCTTATTGTTGCATTGCTGGTATTAGAGGTGATAGTGGCGCTCTTCCATTTTAATTTATGATGCGCTAAATCCAGCGTTTTCGCTTTAAAAATAGATATAATGAAGTGACGATAGTGGCAAGCAAGATGCACACAAACCAAAAAGCTGATTTGTGGTCACTACCAGGGATGTGCACATTAATACCAAGCAAGCTCGTGATGAGCATCGTTGGCATAAAAATCAGTGCAACAATTGATAAGACATAAATTTTTTCATTCAGACGTTCAGAAAACATATTCGTTAAATTATCTTGCAAAACAGTTGCTCTGTCTCGGCCTGCATCGATCGTTTCAAGATGGCGCAGCATCTCTTGGTTAGCATCTTTCAATGCGCCATTATACTTGCCGTCAATTAGTTCAGGTTTTTCATAGGCAAGTTTATAAAGTGCTTCGCGTTGGGGTAACAAATAACGACGAAAGTTAATGATGCGCTGACGAATTTCAACTAATTTTTCGCGGGCAGTGTCAATATCATGTTTACCCATGATCTCTTCTATATCATCTAATCTACCATCAAGCTCGTAATTTTCTTCTTCTATGTGCGATAACAGCTGCTCGATGAGGGTGACAAAGCAACCTTCAGCATCATACTGTGCGTTGGGTTCAACATGCAGTATATTATGCATGTCACGCACAGCTTGCACGGGTGCATGCTCAACAGTGATTAGCCCTTTATCAGTTAACCAAAGACGTAAGAAAACCATATCATCGGGTGCTTCACCCGGCGTCATATTGACTCCGCGCAACGACAAAAAGATCCCTTCAGGAGTGATAATGTTTCTGGGGCGATCTTCTTTGGCAAACAAAGCTTGGTAAATGACTTTAGGTAGGAGTGGCTTTAATGCTTGGCGAGCTGGCTTGCCGGGGTGGCATAGGTTCAACCAGTAGTTGTCTGATAAATTTTCAACGCTAAAGTGGTGTTTCTCAAAACCACCTTCCTTGTTGAATACATACAAATTGTGATGTTTTCCATAACTCATGGTGTTAAATATAGAAGCAAATGCTTGATTAAGCAAGTATTTCGTCCACCAAGCACTGTATTTCTCCTTGGCTTAATCGCACATGAATCCGGTCTTTTGGGCTCAATTCACTGCTTTTATAGAGGATTTTATGGTTATGGCTTGCCATGGCATAGCCACGATCCAGTGTGGCCAATGGGCTGATGGCATTGAGTGCGCGGGCAAGTTCACTGAGGCGCGCATCATTGTTTTCGAATAAGCGTGATTGTGCGGTGAATAATGCACGCTTTAAGCGATCAAGCAAAGTTTGTTGATTTTCTAATTGTTTCTCAGGGTGTTGTTGCTGTAAGCGTTGAAAAAAATAATTAAGCGCTTGAGATAGATTGTCAATTTCATCGTGAATATGACCGACAAACATTGCTTGATAATCATCAAGTGTTTGTAGTAATTCATCTTGATCCGGGCTGATTGTTTCAGCAGCTGCTGAAGGAGTGGGGGCGCGATAGTCGGCAACAAAATCAGCAATGGTAAAATCAACTTCGTGACCCACGCCTGAAACAATAGGAATTTGACTGTCAAAAATACTGCGTGCAACGATTTCTTCGTTAAATGGCCATAAATCCTCAAGTGAACCGCCACCACGTGCGACAATTAACACGTCGCACTCTCGCCGCTTATTGGCAAGCTTAATCGCGCTTGCAATTTGTGTCGCAGCTTTGTTGCCCTGCACAAGTGTAGGGTAAATGATAACGTTGAGCAGAGGAAAGCGCCTGCCCAGTACGCTTAAAATATCTCGAATGGCTGCACCCGTATCAGAGGTAATGACGCCCGCACATCGAGGAATTTCAGGCAAAGCTTGCTTGCATGCCTCATCAAATAAACCTTCATTGAATAATTTATTTTTAAGCTGCTCAAACGCACGTTGTAATGCGCCCATGCCCGCTTCTTCTATGTGGTCAACGACGAGTTGATATTCGCCGCGTGGTGCGTAGAGCGAAACTTTTCCTCTGACTAAAACCTGCTGACCGTTTTCTGGGGAAAATTTAATGTGATAGTTGTTGCCGCGAAACATCGCGCATCGAATTTGTGCTTTTTCATCTTTGAGTGAAAAGTACCAGTGTCCCGATGCGGGTGAGGCAAAGTTAGAGATTTCACCCTCGATCCATTGCGGCGGTAAGCTCGCATCTAACAGCATTTTTACCTGTAGGTTGAGCTGACTGACAGTGATAGGTGTTTGTTGATCCATGTGTTAATATTACGCCTATGACAGATTTTCTCAACGATCAAATGATGATGCGACAGGCGCTGGATTTAGCCAAACAAGCAGCTGATCATGGCGAGGTGCCTGTGGGTGCATTGTTGGTTAAATCAGGTGAAGTGATTGCGACAGCCTATAACCAGCCCATTGGCTTGCATGATCCAACTGGCCATGCAGAGGTCCTCGTTTTGCGTGAAGCGGCAAAAAAACTAGGTAATTATCGTTTACCAAACACTACATTGTACGTCACAT
>PANR01000052.1 GCA_002707695.1 Legionellaceae bacterium | reverse complement strand
TTCGCATCTATGTAGTTAAAGTTAGTCGAAATAGCGTTAGTATTAGCTGAAATCTTGGTGCTAAACAAATTAATATCAGTATTTATGTCACTATTGGTGGTCTGAATTGCTGTATTTAGCTGATTAATGGCGTTAGCATTTCTGCTAATACTCTCGGTATTCGTGTTTGCTAGGTTCACTGCAGCTTTTACCGAGGCGTTGGCCAAGTCAACGGTGTTAACAGCAGTCTCAACATCTCCCAACTCGGTTGCAATAAGATTGTTCTCATTATCAATAATGTTGTCTTGTGCTTGTATGAGGTTAGAATTGGCAAGAGTCATGTTATACACAAATTGCAAGACTTGATTTAAGTAGCCTCCCTTCAGCGCTGCCGAGTTTTCGCTTACACCTGCTGTTTGAAGTGCATTGATGACAGTTTTTGAGGGAGAAGTAATGGAATGAGTGGGTGATTGTGCCGGTTTGTTTGAGCTTGATGAGTTGCTGTTGTTGTGTTTCTTGGCGGCGAGCGCTTCATTGGTAGTGGCTGGCGCGAGCAGCGCACAGAATACAACACTTGCTGCGCATGCGCTTATTAATCGAGATCCCTTCTTCATTGTCCTCTACCCTCCTCGGTAGTTGCAAAAAACTAAAAATGTATGTCAACTTCAGCGACACCAGTAATATTAGCACGTCCCGTCCCATACGCAAGGCTGGTGAGGTTTGTTGTCCCTCTTTGACGCAGCTGATAACTGGTAGAGGTGCTATAATCCACGCTGCGCAGTGCCTCAAAGGTAAGTCCGAGATATTGGTTGAGGTCTACTTGATAGCTTAGCACTATTCGGCTCTCAGGCAAATTTAGCGCAAGCGCTTCATACGACATTTCAAAAGATGCTGATACTGAGGAGTGCTTACCCATGGTTGAGAAGAGATAGTTAAGGCCAAAAGATTGGGCTTTAGGGGCGGCATTTTCGCCATTAAACTTCATGTCTCGTCGGTCAAAGTTATGAATGGGCGTACTTAAATTATAGTCAAAGCCAAGACCGCCAAGATCAAGCATGGCATGAACCGCTAAATTTGGTACACGCCTGTATGTTGTTGGCAGCAAGAAGGCAATTTCTCGCGCTTGGGCCATGTTATTTATATAGTCAACTTCAAAGTCATACGCCCAACCCGGTTGAATATCGCCCATTCCAACGCGAACGCCCGCGTTAAGTTTATTAGCCGCAGCACCACTGCTGCTATCAAGCGTTGTATCGAGCGCGCTGCTAAACACGTAACCACTCACGAAAAAAGGTCGTTGTGCATAGTTGAGTGAAGCCATGGGTCGATTTGTTTCATCTAAACTCTGCGTCAGTGTGGCAACAACTGGATGAATTTTGTAGATACCAAATGGGAGATAAGCCTGGCCAAGCTGAGCATTAAAGCGGTGAGTGCCGTGCCTTGAGAAGTAGTTAAAATAAGCTTCTTCAAACTGCATGCCCCCTGTCCCGTTGTATACATTCACCTGCCCAGGCTCAACGCTAATCGTGGCAAATGCGCTAAGATTTTTAGTGACAATGCCATGAACGTTAAGGTAAGCCGTGCTGAGCCTAAGGTCTCGCCCAGGACCGCCCGTAAAGCTGCTGCTATCATCGTAGTTGCTCAGTTGAAGTTGGCTAATGACGCCGCCGCTAAAAACGATGCGGTCATTTAGGTAGCCGCGAGTGCCTATACCGGAGTATTCTTCCAACTTAGCGGCATTATTAGTTTGCTTAGTTTGAGTAGAAAGATAGGTTTGCAGTTGTTTAATTTCTTTCTGCAGTTGTTGATTTGTCGGCACAGGTGCCGCTTGACTTAGCGTGACGAGGCCTGTGAAAACAATAGCCGACACACTTGACAGTTTTTTTACCACAACTACCCTCCTGGTTTATTTGATGGTCATCCAACAACAGTGACGTCCCAATTTATCGTGAATTAATGATCTATGCAAGTGTCAGCAAATATTCTTCATACGTGCCCTTAAAGTCACGCATGCCATTTGGCGTCATTTCAATAATTCGGGTCGCAATCGATGAAACAAATTCACGATCATGGCTCACAAAGATAAGTGTGCCCTCATAAGCATCCAGCGCATTATTTAGCGCTTCAATAGATTCCATATCCAAATGGTTTGTCGGTTCATCTAGCAACATAATATTTGGATGTTCAAGCGTAAACCGTGCAAATAACACGCGAGCTTGTTCACCGCCCGACAGGCTATTGAGGGATTTTTTAATATCATCACCAGAAAACAGCATGCGGCCCAATGCGCTTCGAATGATTTGTTCATCATCGCTTGGTTTTTTGAATTGCGACAAATAGTCAAACAACGATTGATCGGACTTAAAAATATCCGAGTGATCTTGAGCAAAATAAGCGAGCTGGGCTTGTTCCGAAAACTTAATCATTGCATCGTCATTATCGCAAGGCAATTCACCCACCAAACATCGCAGAAGCGTGGTTTTTCCGATACCTGAATTACCAATAATCGCAATTTTTTCACCGGCTTGAATCGAAAAATTAATGTTAGATAAAACTTTATTCGTATCATAGCTCTTATTAACATCTTTAACTTCAATCACTTGCTTAAATAACTTCTTGTTTTGCATGAATTTTATGTAGGGGCTGCGACGACTTGATGGGCGTATGTCTTCAAGCTTAATTTTTTCTATTTGCTTACGTCGTGATGTAGCCTGCTTCGATTTGGATGCATTGGCTGAAAAGCGACGAACAAAAGCCTGCAGTTGTTCTATTTCAGCTTTTTTCTTTTCATTATCCGCAATAGCTTGTTGGCGCGCTTCAAGTGAGGCCATCGTGTAGTCATCATAGTTGCCCGGGTAAATCTTCAAGTCACCATAATCTAGATCAGCCATGTGTGTACAAACACTATTTAAGAAATGACGGTCATGCGAAATTATTATCATGGTCGCTTTGCTTTGGTTGAGCGTTTCTTCAAGCCAGCGGATCGTGTTGATATCTAAGTTATTGGTTGGCTCATCAAGCAGAAATATATCAGGGTTAGAGAACAATGCTTGGGCCAGCAAAACACGAAGCTTATGGGCAGGCGGTAATGCTTTCATGAGTCCATTGTGCGCCTCTTCTGGAATATCCAACCCTAAAAGCAATTGACCAGCACGGGCTTCAGCCGTATAACCGTCCATCTCTGCATATTGTATTTCTAATTCAGCAACTTTCATCCCCTCTTCTTCACTCATTTCAGGTAATGAATAAATTCTATTTCGCTCGGCATGCACATCCCATAATGCTTTATAACCCATGATAACCGTATCAATAACACGATCATTTTCATGGGCAAACTGATCTTGTTTTAGTATGCCAATTCGTTCACCTGGGGTAATAGAAACATTGCCAGAGTGCGGCGTTAATTCACCGCTTAACACCTTCATTAAGGTTGATTTGCCTGCGCCATTTGCGCCAATAAGCCCATAACAATTACCATTGCCAAACTTGGCGCTCACATTTTCAAATAATGCCTTTGGTCCAAATTTTACGGTGATGTTTGCAGCGGTAAGCATGTTGATGACCCTGTTAGTTCACAAAACGAATCAAGAAAAGCAAATAGGCGTTTATTGATTTCTTTATAGTTGTGTGCGCGCAGCACATCTGGCGGTTGAATAAACAACGCTTCTTGATTGTCTTCTAGCTCGTGAGCACAGCGAGCAATCATGTTATTGATCGCTTTTTCTGTGAATTCAAAATGACATTGAAACCCATAAGCATGCGGCGAATAGCGAATAATCTGCCGCGGGCAACCTTCACTCGATGCTAACAATACTGCATCATCGGTTAGGCCAGGCATATCATTGTGCCAATGACCGACAAGAAATTCTTGAGGAAAATGTTTAAAGATGGGGTCGTTTTGTGCGGCCTCAGTAAGCTTGATTGGGTATACACCAATTTCTTTCTGAGGGCTGCTTGAAAAGGTTGCACCGCAAGCTTCACCAAGCAGTTGCGCACCTAGACACACACCAAGAACCTTTTTGTTTTCTTGCACTGCTTGGCGGATTAACGAAATTTCTTTTTGTGCATTAAAGTGAGCGCACTCTTCAAGTGTCGTAGCCGGTGATTGTGGGCCGCCCATGACAATCAAAAAATCAAAATCATCACAGTGTGTTGGTAGCGCGTCACCATGAAATAAATGCGTATAAGTCGCTTGGAGTTCGCGCAAATCAGCCCACTCAGCCAATGCGGCTGGTGCCTCGAAACTTTCGTGTGTAATAAAATGAACTCTCATCTATTTATTGATCCGTATAACCTACATGAAAAACCTTGCCAGTAAATTTATGCTCGATGCTTTTTTGATATGCCAGCGCAACCACTTTAGCAGGTATTGGTTCAAACCCTTTGAAAACATTGCCAAATAACTCTACAGACTCTTCGATGAGTGTTGGGCTGACGCTGTTAATTCGTAGACCTCTGGGCAACTCAGTCGCCGCCGCCTTGACGAACGCATCAATTGCCCCATTGACCATGCTAGCAGATGTGGATGTCACGATCGGCTGCGCACTCAAAATACCGGAGGTTAGCGTGAATGAAGCATTGTCGTTGAGGTATTTCATGCCAACTTGAACAAGATTGACTTGGCCCATGAGCTTGTTTTTCAAACCAATGTCGTATTGTTCGGGTGTGAAGTTTTCAAACGGTTCAAACGCCACTTTTCCTGTCGTTGATATGACCGCATCAAGGCCTTTTACGGCTTTGTACATCGCTTCAATCGAGCTGATTGAGGTGATATCAAGCTTTATATCGCCATGATTACGACCGGCTACCAGCTCTTCATGGTCGTTTTTTAACCTTTCAACCACGGCCTTGCCAATTGTGCCTGTTCCGCCGATGACCAATATTTTCATTAGGTTTGCGCCTGTATTTGCTGTTAAGGATGATGAATATACCGTTAAACACTGGCCAGATGCAACTGTCGACTCAAATGAAACCATACGTTTTCTGATATACGAGATGATGATACTTGATCAGACATGGTAGGATATTTCACAAAATGAATAAATGACTTGTAAAATTATTATCGCAAGTTAGAATCAGGCCTGTGAAATTATTTGTTAAGCAAGATTAAGGCAGCCTAAAATATGAGCAATGGACGCGATATTCAGTCCGATTACCTTCAGGAACTAAAGGACCAGAAAGTTTCAGTCGCCGTTTTTTTGGTAAGTGGTATCAAACTGTGCGGTTTTGTGACTGGATTTGATCAATTTGTTGTACACCTGCATCATGATAATAACGATCAGATGATCTTCAAACACGCTATATCGACCATCATGCCAAACAAAGATGTTATGGTAAATAAACGATAAAAAAAGCCTGCTAAAGCAGGCTATTAAGTATGTTGTGTATGCAAGGATGTTCTTTTCATGTCTGCTCATTGGGTGGAATGATTCGCATGCTCTCCTTTTACTGCTTAGTCCTATTTGTCATCTAGTAAACGCTTTTTTCGCTTAAACTGGTTTAATCTTAACAATAGCCCATTGCAGGGTTGCGCCATGGCGAAGTTTTGCCTCAATGGCAGCACCGCGTGCATAATGCGTCTGTCATAGATCAAGCTTAAAAGATTATAGTTGCTCATAATGTACTCCTATTTTTAGTGCCTTAACTTAATTTTACCTAGCCAATCTGACTAGCCCCAAATAAATACCTTGTATTGAAACGCGCTCAGGTTCATAAACCATTTCTGAAAATTTAGGATTAGAGGGCTGTAGGCGAACCACATTACTATCAGAGTCGCGATACAACCGTTTTAACGTCGCTTCTTGGTTATCAATAAGTGCCACAACAA
Source organism: Legionellaceae bacterium (assembly GCA_002707695.1). Taxonomy (GTDB): domain Bacteria; phylum Pseudomonadota; class Gammaproteobacteria; order UBA12402; family UBA12402. The sequence goes on along the minus strand of PANR01000052.1, from coordinate 18,851 downwards.
TTTGCCCATTAGCAGCTGTACAGGCCTGCTCACAGACAACTAAATCACCATCGCAAATATTATCGCCAATCATGGAATCCCCGGTCACCTCAAGAATATATCGGTTATGCCCAATGAAAAGCTCTGAGAAATTAATGTTATTTTGATCTTCAAGGGCTTCGATGGGGTGCCCTGCTGCGATACGGCCGACGAGTGGTAGACTGCCTTCTTCTCCCTCTTCTGCCAAACGAATATTTCGTTGTTTGTTTGGAACCAAACGAATCAGACCTTCATTTGAGATGGCTTGAACGTTACGATGAATATAGCTTCGGGATGTCACGCCTAATCCGTGAGCAATTTCAGCAATAGTAGGCGCGTATTCATGCTGGTCGATAAATTTCTTAATGAAATCAAATGTTTTGTGTTGGCTTTCGGTTAACATTCATTGTCCCCCTTCTGTACCCTTTCGCTAACTATAGGGCACAAGCAGGGAACAGTCAAACAAAAAATGCAACTTTTTTTAATTGCTTGATTTTTAAGTTTTTTTAACCAAATCAGACACCAAGGTGTAATGAAGAGCGAGCCTTATTCCATCCAGGACTAGGTCAGGTTCAATGCTGTTAAATAGTTTTTCTCGATCAAATAACGTTGAGAACCCACCAGTACCAACAACCACTAGCTTATCATCTTTAAACACATCTCGTTTGACATGCGTAATCACCTCCTTGATCGCGCCAAGTTGGCCGTAATATAAGCCAGATTGAATGGAATGTATGGTGTTTTTTCCAAGCGCATGCTCTGGTTTAATAATACGAACTGGGGGTAGTTTAGCTGCATTGGTTTGCAATGCTTCCATTGAAACTCGAATACCCGCTTGAATAATGGCACCCAGAAATTCTTTCTGCTTGCTAATAGCGATATAGGTGGTTGCTGTGCCAAAATCAATAATCATTAGATTCTGATGAGGGAATTTTGCTGAACCAGCAATCGCACTTGCAATAAGATCTGATCCTACTTCATTTGGATGGCTGGTTTTAATTTTTAAACCTGTTTTAACGCCTGGCTGCAGAAAAAAAGGCTCAATATTGAAATATTTAATACAAGCTGACCCCAGCGAATAATCTAGACCTGGCACAACGGAGCTAATCGCGATATGTTGAATTTTTTTTGTGTCAATGCCATTTTCTTTTAGCACACCTTTTAAAAACAAACCAAGTTGATCTGAGGTGCTGGTCTGATTGCTCTCGTAGCGAAACTTTAGTTTGATCGCTGCACCTTCAAACACACCGCCAAAAATTTGAGAATTACCTACATCTAAGCATAAAATCATAACCGACTCCGTTGACTGTAATAAAAAATAAAAATTGCGACTAACATGAACAAAGCAGCGATAAGCTGAGGAAAATGTGGGCTTACATAAGCCGATATACCTGCTAAAAACCCTGTAATACTAAATGCTAATGCAAGGACAGCATCAGTAACGCCCATTAACAACCCTTGCCCTTCTCCCATGAGATCAGAAGCTAAAGCAATAATGGCTGCATAGCAAATGGCAACGGCCATAGCAATGGGAATAGCAAACAGCCACTGTGCTGCAATGCCAGACAATAAAAAAATAGCGATAAGCGAGAACAAGCCTAGCCCTAATGAAAAGGAAATTGCTCGTTGTAGTGGCCAAATTTTTACAACCATCCTAACAAGAAAAAGCAAGCCAATAGAAAGCAATATGCCAACATAAGAAGAGAAAATGCCTATCATGGCATTAGAAAAATGAAATCGCTGAGCGAGCAACAGTGCTAATGATTGAAAATACAAGCTCCAAGCCAATTCAAAAAAGAAAAAAACTGCCAGTAATAAGATAATTTTTTGATTTCGAAATAGCTTAGACAGACGCAACAATAAATTACTCGTTTTATTAAGCTTTGGTTTGTTTTGTAAATAGAATGATAAAAGAAAAATATTAAATAAAGTTAGAAAAGCGGCAATATAAAATGGTGTGGTGTTATTAAACCATTCGACGAGGTGTTGGTCTGAAAAAACACCCCCCAATAATGGGCCGACAATTAAGCCAATTGTCATGGCAACCGCAATGATTCCGATATTAATGGCTTTTTGTTTGTCTACACTAGCCTCTGCTATGGCTGCTTGCGCAACTCCCTGGCTGCCTGATGTTATTCCGCCTACTATGCGGCCAATTAACAGCACCCCCAGAAATGAATATCGAAAACTTATAATATATAAAATAAAGCTAATAAACGAACCAAGCAAACAAGTGAGCAAGATGGGCTTTCTTCCTGAGTGATCGGACAAATAGCCGAAGATTGGTGCACCTATCATGAAACAAAAAGGCCACATGCCCAAGATAATCCCATAGATCACATGTTGAGTTGATGGGTGATAATGGCTAAGCATGCCATGCTTTGCGTTTATCAATGGTGCGAGAACTGGCAGCATCATGCCTGTGCCCATTGAGTCCAAAATAATAACGGTAAAAAAAGGGAAAATAAGTTTAAAATTACTAGGTACCTGTCTCATGATCAAGTCCTCATCTGTTAGCGTGTGTTACTTAGTCAATGCCCACTATCAGGTCATTGCATGCCGGATTCTAAAAGAAGGCTGGATATATTGCAAGTCGTATTAATAATCAGCAATTTTGAAGGTCCCTGATTGTTTGTAATGATCGTTGCTATCTGGGCTGTATAACTTAGCGGTAAAAACGCCTTCATTAGGTTTATTGAAATATAAGATAAAATTTCCATATCCACTTTCATGTAAGTGCTTGTTATAAGTAGTGATCACTAGCAGCGCGGTGTCGCTGCTATTTTTTTTGTACTGATAAACACCTTTCTCATAAAATGTCGACGATTTAAGCTTTGATTGATCGTACGTCATAAACTGTTGATGGGGTAAAAAATCCATCTTGAAGCGCTTAGGTTTAAATGCACTGACTTTCACATGAAAGTCCAGGTAACCTTTTTTGACAGAAGCATACATTGACTTGCCTTTGACATTAACAGGCGCATAATCAGCATTAGTTGCTTGATGATGCAGTTTTTTTTCAATGTAATGACAGCCGCTTAGCAAGCTGCTAGATATTATGCATGAGGCCAACAAAATCCCTTTATTTTTTAGCATCGCGCTACCCTTCTTCAGTCATCCAGTTATTTAAAATATCAATCATTTTTTTCGCTTGGTCATTGCTCGAAATATTAAACTTCGATTTCTGCTGATAAACACCATTGCGTTTTTGATAACGACGAATAGAGTATTTAACAGGGCCATACTCGCCAGATTTACGATCGAGATCTTGGTACTTGTACATGATGGTCGACCATGCGCCTTTTGTTAACACCTGTTTATCCAACTGCTTAACCGTGATAACACCATCTTCGGTATATTCAATGCTCAAGCCCTCGATATTTTCAGACATATTGGTTCCTTATTTTTTAATCAACTTGTGAAATTTATAACAGATAATCCTTTCTAAGCGCAAGCAGAATACGATAAAATGGGGAACTTAGGAGGTGATTTATGACAGGTGCAGATGAAACAGAGAAAAACCTAGAGCTGGTACTGGAAGATAGCTTTGAGTTCCTCAATACCCTGAGAGAGACGATCAAGGCAGGCGCTGAAATTGAGCACGACTCAAAAGAGCAAGCACATCGCCTCATCGAAAGACTTCATCGTGCAAAGGAAGAAGCAGAGCAAAACCAAGAAAACGCTTCCCTTCATATGGAGGCCATGCAACACCATCTATGGATGCACCTTGCTCACTTTTTGCACTCCGCCCTTGAGGCGTCATTGCATGCCATAGAAAGTCAGGAATTACTCAAAAAACTTGAAGAGCAAGCTGAAAGACGAGAAGAAGCAAAGCGTCACCGCGAAGAGTACCACAAGCAGCAGGAAGAATTATTAGTGCTACTCGCCGAAGCGAAGGCTAAACATCATATTGCTGACGTGCATCTATTTCATTTTCAAGAGTCGCCAGAGGCAAAAGCGCATGAAGGTTTCGCTTCGAGCATCTATCCGAGCCTGCATCCTACTCCACCTTCTGGGCATGCACATCATGGTGAAAAAGAATAAGGCTTAGTCAACCTTACCTAATCGACGTATAACCGCCAGGCACTCCACCCTTCGACAATACAATTTGCCAAAGCTGCATGTCTCTTGAACGAAAAGCGCCCGCGCAAGAAAGTAAATAATAGCGCCACATGCGGTAAAAGCGCTCTTGTTGTCTTTCGTTACCAAAGTCCGTTTTAAGCTCTGGCCATGCTTGATTGAAGTTATTAAACCAAGCAAGCAGCGTTTTATCATAGTAAGGTCCGAAATTGTGCCAATCTTCCATCACAAATAACCCTTCATAAGCTTTGGTTAACTGTGAAGCTGACGGTACCATGCTGTTTGGAAAAATATACTTTCCTATCCATGCTTCTGGTTTTAATACGGGTGTCGAATTACCAATGGTATGTAGCAAAAATAAGCCATCCTGTTTTAAGCAACGATGGGCAACATTCATGTAGGTTTTAAAATTTTTATACCCCACATGCTCAATCATGCCAAGTGAAACCACATGGTCAAATTCTTCATTCACATCGCGATAGTCTTGAAAGCGTAATTCGACAGGTAGCCCTTTGCAACGCTCTTGCCCGAGCGCCAATTGCTCTTTTGAGATGGTTACACCCACAACATGCGCGCCATAGTTTTCAGCGGCATATTTTGCAAACCCACCCCAGCCACAACCAATATCAAGCACTCTATCCCCTGGTTTAAGATATAATTTATCGCAGACAAGCTTCACTTTGGCCTCTTGCGCTTCGTCAAGCGTTTGAGCCGTCTTCCAATAACCACACGTGTAATTCATGCCTTTATCAAGCATTTTTTGATACAAATTATTACCCACATCGTAATGCACTTCCCCTACCTTGAGTGCACGCTTTTTAGTTTGTAAGTTGATAACCATTGCTTGAAAGATGTTTAGTTTATGCCAAATTAGATTGAGTATTTTGCCGCTTTTAAGAATTTTTTCAGGCAAATTGGCGCGAATAACGCGATTACAAAATTCATCGAGCTGTTCGCAATCCCACCAACCGTCCATGTAGGATTCGCCTGAACCCAGCGTGCCCTGATGTAAGATGCGAGAATAAAAGCGTGGATCGTGAATTTGTGGATCCCAAGGATTTGGGCCGTTAAATTCAAATCCAGCGAGTTCAGCAAGTTCAGTAAATATTGGTGGGGTTTTTTTCATCAATGCCTCCTTGTTGACTGTGCTGGCATATTACACCAGGCACTTTTGTTTCGCAAAATTCAAAAATTACTGTTATATTCGGTCTATGAGCAAGGAAATATCAAACTTACTTGTAATAACTTCGGGCGGTGATGCGCCAGGAATGAATGCCGCTATTCGCGCGGTAGTCAGAACCGCTTGTTTCCATAAAATAAACGTTTTTGGCTGTCGTGGCGGCTATCAAGGCCTTATTGACAAGGCCATAGAGCCCATGACGCCTGAGAGCGTTGCGAATTGTATTCAACGTGGTGGGACTATTCTTAAAACAGGTCGCTGTGATGCCTTTAAACAGCCCGATTCCAGGGCTGAATGCATTCGTTTTTTGAAGGCAAAAAAGATTGATGCGATGGTTGTTATTGGTGGCGATGGGAGTTTTCGTGGCGCCTCACTCCTGCATCAAGAAGGTGGGCCTGCAGTCGTTGGGATACCTGCAACTATCGATAATGACATTATGGGCACTGAATATACGATTGGTTTTGATACAGCTTCTAATACTGCGCTACAGGCCATTGATAAAATAAGGGATACTGCTTCTAGCCACGATCGCCATTTTTTGGTTGAAGTCATGGGTCGTCAAGCAGGATTTCTAGCGCTCGATGTGGGCATTGCAGGCGGCGCTGAGTTTATTTTAACTCCCGAATTTCCATATGATATTAAAGAGTTGGCAGAAATATTTAATTCAAAACATAGAAAAAAAGAAAGCACCATCATTGTAGTCGCTGAGGCCGATTCAGTGCCTGGAAGAAGCTTGAAAATTGCCAAAGCATTTAAAGAGCTATCTAATCTTGATTTTAAAGTTTGCATATTAGGTCACACGCAACGGGGCGGCTCACCCACGCTGATTGATCGAAAAATTGCATCTGAGATGGGCGCACTGTCAGTAACCGCCTTACTTGATGGAAAAAGCGAACAAATGGTCGCGCTACAGCAAACAAAACTATTAACCATCGACTTCCCTGATACAAACCAACCTGCCCGACGTTTAAGCGATGATAGCTTACTCAAGCTCAACAGAATGTTAGCAACCTAAATTTACAACAAGCAAAATGGGGTGAACCATGAATAAATCAAATATCGTAGAGGTTAAAGAATTAAAACCTTTTGCCATCTTTATTGCTTTTTTTGCTGGCATTGGCGGTGTGTTATATGGCTACGATATTGGTGTGATTTCAGGGGCACTGGTGTTTATGCAGACAGGCTTGCATCTTAGCACCGCAGAGCTTTCAACGATTGTTGCTGCAGTGCTTGGCGGCGGCGCGATTGCTACATTAATCACCGGACCTTTAGCAGATTATTGTGGTCGCCGCACGATGATTAATATTGCCAGCGGTGTATTTATTATTGGCGTTTTACTCCTTATCTTTGCCCACAGTTATCTAACCGCCATGATTGGTCGTCTTGTTCAAGGTGTCGGTGTAGGCATTATTACCATCATCATTCCGTTGTACTTAACTGAAGCGGCGCCCTCATCCATCCGAGGGCGCAGTGTAACCATTTTTCAACTGTTCTTAACGGGTGGTATTCTGCTTGCGTTTGTCATCGATTTACTTTTTGTAAGATCTGGCAATTGGCGCGCAATGTTTGCTTGTGTGCTCGTACCCGCAGTTGCCTTGTTTGTTGGCTCATTTTTCCTGACGCGATCACCTCGTTGGCTTTATAGTAAAGGTCGTTATGACGAGGCAAAAGAGGCGTTGTCTAAATCACATACGGATGAAGAAGTTGAATACGATATGCATGAAATGTCTAAGCTTCACATCAACCAATCCAACATCTCAATCAATACTTTTTTAAAACGTATCGCCAAGAAGCAATACCTGGTTCCTTTTCTCATTGCGCTTTCTATTGCTTGTCTAAACCAATTAACAGGCATTAATTCGATCTTGCAATTTAGCACGTTGATGCTAAAAAGCTCTGGATTAAGTTCAACAATTGTTTCTATGCTCGGTAGTGTTGGCGTTGGGCTAATTAATTTTATAACAACCGTTCTTGCACTTTACCTGATTGACAAAATTGGGCGAAAAATTTTATTAAGTGTCGGTACCGCCGGCACTGCCTTCGCCCTTTTCTACTCAGGTATTATTTGCTTTTTGCCTGACAACACCACTAAAGGTGTTTTGTTGATTATTGGCCTATTGGTTTTTATTTTTTCATATGCGATCGGTCCAGGTGTTGTAGTTTGGCTCGCGCTTTCTGAATTGTTGCCAATGTCTATACGAAGCAAAGGTATGGCAATTTGCTTATTTGTTAATTCATTAGTCTCAGCCATTTTAGCGTCTTTATTTTTAGGCATTGCTCATCGCGCTGGTTATGAAGCAGTATTTTTCTTGTGCGCAGTTTGTACGCTAGCATATTTTTATGTGGCTGCATTTCTTTTGCCGGAAACAAAAAATCAAACGTTGGAAGAAATTGAAGAACGGTTTGTGCAGATTGAATCGGAAAACTAGAACATAACAATGGCAATGGGGTTGTAATGACAATGAAACATATTTTCATCGGTGTCGATGGAGGTGGTACAAAGACTAAAATGCGAGTTGAGGACCAAGAAGGCCAGCTTATTGGTGAGGCACGTGGTGGTCCTGCGCAAATCCGTGTTTCCGTTGATCAAGCTTGGGAATCGATCAATCAGACGTTAAATAAAATTTTAAATGAGGCTGGCATCTCAATCGATGATAAAAACTATCAATTCCATGCGGGGCTAGCGCTTGCAGGCACTGAATTTCAGCAACCTTACAACGACTTCATGAGCCGTCCACATCGATTTAACAACCTTTGTTTAAACTCTGATGGTTATGCTGCTTGTTTGGGCGCGCATGACGGAAAAAACGGTGCCATTATTATTATTGGCACTGGTGTTAAAGGGTTCCAGATTGAAGATGGCGCAAGCTCTGAAGTGGGAGGCTGGGGTTTTCCGCAGGGCGACGAAGGCAGTGGTGCATGGCTTGGTTTGCAAGCTGTACGATATACATTGCATAGCTTAGATGGTCGGCTACCAAATTCTCCAATGTTCTCTGCCGTATTAGATAAATTTAATAACGATTTATCTGAGCTGTTGAATTGGACAATCAATGCTACGTCAACCATGTATGCAACTATTGCGCCGATTGTTACTGATTATGTTGAGAAACAAGATCCCTTTGCACTTCAGATTATTCGTGAAGGTGCTGACCAAATTGATAAAGTAGGTGCTGCCCTCGATTTATGCGTCCAAGATAAATCAAAAATCATGCCGTGTAGTTTATTTGGTGGCATAGCGCCCTACATTCAACCTTGGTTAGGTTCAACGTTGCGTAAACGGATCGTTGAACGGAAACATGGGCCGGCGAAAGGTGCCATTTTTATGATTAAAGAGCATTTAAAAAAACAAGGGATTGCTTATGTCTAACATTACATTAATGGAGCAAGAAGCGCGCCAAACTCCTGAGGTTGTTCAGCATCAATGGAAAGAAAACCAATCGCTTATCGAACAATTTGCTAAAACGATCAATGATCATCCACCGCTTTTTGTGATGACTATCGCACGTGGCAGCTCTGACCATGCAGCAACTTTTGCTAAATATTTATTTGAAACCTGTCTTGGCATTCCCGTCGTTTCTGCTGCACCTTCAGTGTTAACACTTTATGGCAGTAAACTTAAGCTGAACAATGCATTGGCGATTGGTATTTCTCAATCAGGTAAAAGCCCTGATCTTTGCGAGATGATGCAAATGGCAAAAGATGCAGGTGCAATAACGCTCGCATTGGTCAATGAGGCTCAATCACCTTTAGCAGGCATTGCCGATCATTACCTGCCTCTCCACGCTGGTGCAGAGCAATCAGTGGCTGCAACAAAAAGTTATATTGCTTCACTCTCTGTACTTATTCAGTTAGTAGCTCACTTGAGTCGTGACAAAGCATTGATATCAGCCGGCCATCAATTACCAGATTCCCTACACGCCGCGCTCGAACAGGACTGGTCGAGTGCAATAGATTGCTATCAATCGGTTGATGACACCTTAGTTATTGGTCGCGGATATGGATTTCCTATTGCGCAGGAATCCGCATTAAAGTTTAAAGAAACGTTAAGCATGCATGCAGAAGCATTTAGTGGTGCTGAAGTGATTCATGGCCCTCTCGCTATTGTGAAGCCTAAGTATCCGGTTTTAATGTTTACGCAAGAAGATGTATCATTAGAGAGCCTCTTAGATTTGTCCGTGCGTTTGCAAAAAATTGGCGCTAACGTTTTGCTGGCGCTGCCTGAAAACCTTAGCAAGCATGAAAAAATTATTGATTTAGATGTGAAGATGCTAACACTTCCTCACAGTCTTCACCCTATCTGCGATCCGCTCTTAGCCATTCAAGCTTTTTATCCCATGGTAGCAAAATTAGCCGTGGCGCGAGGCTTTAATCCCGACAAACCCCAGCATTTGCAAAAAGTCACTGAGACAAGGTAATTCATGATGAAATTTAAATCTGCTCAAGCAAGTATAGATGTGCCAGATAATGTTGATATTCAAGCGGCACTGGCAAGATGCACCCATCTTGCTATAGGCACACACCCCGATGATGTAGAGCTTATTGGTATGCATGGCATCCATGCTTGTTATGAAAGTGATGGTCAGTATTTCGCAAGTGTTGTCGTTACCGATGGTGCTGGCAGCCCTCGCGCGGGAGATTTTGCAAATGTCAGTGATGATGAGATGGTGGCCATTCGCAAAACCGAGCAAAACGCAGCAGCCAAATTAGGCCGGTACGGGATTCAAATTCAATTAGCCTACCCTAGCTCAGCAGTTAAATCCCTTGATCAGGATGTTATTGATGATCTTTCAACTATTTTTAAAACTATCGATGCTAACACAATCTATCTACATAATCCGCTAGACCGCCATCATTCTCACCGCGCAGTGTTGCAGTGTTGTATGCAGGCGCTCAGTTTGTCTGGCGTAAAACCCAATGCTTGTTATGGCGTTGAGGTTTGGCGTTCTTTAGATTTTTTACCCGCAGATTTGCGTGTTGCCTTGGCGCGAGATCAACACCCTGAGTTATCAGAAAAACTGCTCAGCGTATTTAAATCTCAAATAGCTGGTGGCAAACGCTACGATCTTGCGTTTGTAGGACGTGGTTTGGCTAACGCCACATTTGCCCAATCGCATCAAGTTGACAACGCACAGAGCCTCAGTTTTGCGATTGACCTCCAACCGTTGTTGACAGAAAACCAGGTTGATTTTGCATCATTTATCAAAGAATTATTAGACAGTACTACTAAGGATTGTTTGCAAATAACGTGATCTTCTCATTTATTTGTTATAGGCTAGTGCATAAGAGGTAAATATTATGAAATTGAAGACAAGTTTAATGGTTGGTTTAGTTTCAGCTGGCGCCATATTTTTAGGGGCATGCTCAACCCAAACCAAGCAAGCTAATCATTCACTTGCTGCAGGTAAAGTCAGCCTCACGCTTAAAAAAGGCGTGACAACCAAAAATGAGATCATTAAAACATTTGGCGCACCTGATATCGTGACACAAAATGCCAAAGGTGAAAGTGAATTTATTTACCAACAAAACATGCAGATTCAAAATGGCCCAGACGGTGGTGATCAGCTGATCGTGACGTTAGTACGCACTTCGGGCCATAAGCAGCACTCAGAGCAAGGTAGCAAGGCGATGACCTTGGTGATCAGCTTTGGTAAAAAAGACCTTGTGAGCGATTACAAGAGCATGACGACGAGCTTTTAAGCCACTTCAAGATTGCCCTACGGCGAAGTGTTGCGCCCCCACCGCTTAGGCTCTACAATGGGTAAATGAATCTTAAGCTCAAGCATTTTGACTTTAAAGCACTTTTTGAAGCCGAGAAACTTCAAGAGCTCGATGTGCTTTTTCTTCAGGAGCTTGCCGAGCATGACGACAAGCTTCATCGTGATTTACTCAGCTATCGGTCGGGAAAATCCTTTTCGCCACTTCAAACCTCAGAATTATTAATCCATTGTGCTAAAGCGTTAGAGCATTTTTTAGCAGAGCTCTTCTCTATTGAAGTTGAGCTTGAAAAATCTAAAGCAACTATATCAAACTACACGCCTATTATGAATTTTAAAAAGTGGTTTGTTATGCGCCGAGCTAAACGCCACTTACTTCGCGACGAAAATTTACCTAGCTTTTCTGAATTATCTGACTGGTTGAAAACTGAAATTAAAGCTGAATTGAATGAATATAAAGTCGCACTTTATGCTGAGAAACTGCTTGAAGAAAAAGATTTAACTAGCGAAAAAATAGAAAAATTAACCCAGTGGTGCATTCAAGCCATTAAAACACCTGAGGGTCGAGTTGTCACAAAGGCTTGGGCAAGCTTAAAGCTCCCCCAACGACGGGATTATCAACGCCTAATACCGATTATCCCTGTTGAGGGTGATGCCTATGGCCGTCAGCAATTACCCACCACACAATTGCGCCAGCGTGACGGATTTGATTTGACTGATCATCGGATGTCGACAGAGCAAGTGCTTGATGAAATACATTACTGTGTATTTTGCCATGAAAACGAAGGTGATTTTTGCTCGAAAGGGTTTCCTGTCAAAAAAGGCGATGATAGTCAAGGGCTAAGGGATAATGCTTTAGGTAACACATTAACTGGATGCCCACTTGAAGAAAAAATTTCTGAAATGCATGCATTAAAACGTGACGCCTTTACCATCGGCGCATTGGCAATGGTGATGGTAGACAACCCCATGTGCCCTGCAACCGGTCATCGTATTTGCAACGATTGTATGAAAGCCTGCATTTATCAAAAACAAGATCCTGTGGATATTCCGCAAATTGAAACGCGCGTGCTAACTGATGTGTTAGCCCTTCCCTGGGGGGTTGAAATTTATGACCTGCTAACGCGCTGGAATCCCCTGCGTGCTAAACAATGGGTAAGCAAACCCTACAATGGCCACAAGATTATGATTGCAGGCATGGGCCCAGCAGGCTTCACGTTGGCACATCACCTGTTAATGGAGGGATTTGCCGTAACCGGTGTGGATGGTCTCAAAATTGAACCTATCGACGCAGAGTTACTGGATAAGCCGATCAAAGACTATGATGCGCTTGAAGAAAAACTCAGCGAACGCGTGTTGGCAGGCTTTGGTGGCGTCGCCGAATATGGCATAACTGTTCGCTGGGACAAAAACTTTTTAAAACTGATTTATTTAAATCTCATGCGTCGCCCCTACTTCCAACTATTTGGCAACACCCGTTTTGGCGGTACGGTCACTGTGGAAAAAGCATGGGAGCTTGGTTTTGATCATCTCGCCGTAGCTGTTGGCGCTGGGCTGCCCAAGGCACTACCTATCCCAGGTAGCATGGCACCCGGGATGCGACAGGCCAATGATTTTTTAATGGCTCTCCAACTCACGGGAGCTGCCAAGGCGGATAGTTTGGCAAATCTAGAGTTGCGAATGCCTGTCGTGGTCATTGGCGGCGGATTAACTGGCGTTGATACCGCCACTGAGGCGCAAGCCTACTACATCAAACAGATTGAAAAAATTGCTGAACGCTATGAAAAGTTAGATCACAAATTATTAGCCAGCAAACTAAATTCCGCCTCAACAGAGAGTCTACAAGAGTTTTTAGCGCACGCTGAAGCGATCAAAGCAGAACGTGAGCGCGCCAAAGAAGAAAACCGCGCGCCAGATTTTATTTCATTAGTTCACTCCTGGGGCGGCGTGACTATTGCTTATCGACGCGAAATGCAGGCCTCCCCTGCGTATCGCGTGAATCATGAAGAATTATACAAAGCGCTTGAAGAAGGTATCTACTACGCTGAACAGTTGCAACCAGTCAAAATATTGTTAGATCAACATGGCCATGTCAGTGCAATTGAGTGTGTGCATGCAGCATCAGGAAAAACCATATCGCTACCTGCCAAAAGTATTTTAGTTGCGACAGGTGCAAATTTAAATATCGCTTATGAATTTGAACATACTGGCACATTCGATCGCGATGGTATGCAATATCGCATGTATGAACAGAGAGCTAACCAACTGGTTGAAGTGCATAAAGCACCACATGTTAAATCTGAACAAATAGGCGCGTTTACCTCTTATCAGCATGATAAAAAATTGGTGAGTTTTCTTGGTGATTCACACCCTGTTTTTCATGGTAGTGTCGTGAAAGCCATTGCATCCGCCATGCAGACCTATCCAAAAATTGTTGAGTTATTTGATTCTAGCAAGGCCAAATCTTCAAACAATTATCAAGATTTCCGAGAAAAACTCAATGATTTATTTTTAAGCCAACTTAAAGACGTTAAACGCTGTACTGACAACGTGGTTGAAATCACCATACACGCGCCACTCGCTGCAGAACAGTTTAAGCCCGGATGTTTTTACCGTCTACAAAACTATGAAACTTATGCAAAAAAAATAAATGGCACTACCCTGCAAACTGAAGCTGTGGCATTAGCAGCATTTAACGTAAACAAAGATGCTGGCACGCTCACCTTTATGCTGCAAAAAACAGGAGCAAGCTCACGTATTTTAGCGCAACTTCAACCAGGCGAAAATGTAGCTTTGATGGGCCCTTCTGGCGTGCGCAGCAAAATTCCTGATGATAAACAAACAGTGCTCATTATCGGTGAGCAAATGAGCCTTGCTTATGTGCGTGCTGTTGCTCCAGCCCTGAAAGATGCCGGCAATAAAGTTATTTTTATAGGATTATTTCAAGATAAGTCCGAGCTTTACTGTGAAAATGAAATTAACGCCATTACTGATTTTCAGTTTTATGCGAATCAACCTGACGGGTTAAAAGAGATATTGCTACGAATGATTAAGGATCATTCTTCATTGATAACAAGCATTGACCGCGTTTCAATCATCGGAACCAGTCATCTTTTGCGAGAATTTCAAACACTACGTAACCATGAGCTACATAATTTATTAAAAACTAAAAAATTATTTGGCTCAGTCTATGCGCCAATGCAATGCATGTTAAAAGGTGTTTGCTCACAATGCTTAACTTGGCAAATTGACCCTGAGACTGGCGAGCGCAAAAAAGCCGTGTTTGCTTGTTCATGGCAAGATCAGCCAATTGACTACATTGATCTTGATAATCTTGATGATCGCTTGATGCAAAACCAGTTAAGCGAAACCGTAGCAACAATGTGGCTGGATTATATATTCAAATAAAAAGCTTAAATTCCTGATCTGTGAGAGCCTTTAAACTATTGGGCTGCTCAACTAGGCTTTCTTTTTCGACACGCGTAAGCTGCTTCAATCGCTTCTCCAGGCTGAGTATTTCACCCAGGTCAATATCGAATGCCCAGCAAGCAGCTAATTTTTGGGGTGGAAAACTGCGCGTATATTTACACTTTGCACTGCCCTCACAATGCTCCTGATAACGGCGCTTGATATCAGTGGTATAGCCAATGTAAAAACTGTTATTGCTGCACTCAAGCATGTAGAGATAATATGTCATTCTTTATATTAAATCTGAGTTTGAAGCCTTTCGCAATATTGTTATTTCAACAAAGTTGTATCACCAGATGAAAGTGTCGATGTTTTGCCTGACTTATCTTGAATTTTCAAATGCCCTTGATTGTTAATACCTATGCAAGCGCCTGTCATTTTTTTATTGCCTGACATGACTGATATATTTTTATTTGATAAACAATCACGCTTTTGCCATTCTGATTTATATTCAGCCAATCCTTTCGAGCTGAAACGTTCAAAATAATCAATAATGCTATCAATTATTTCTGCACACAACTTATTGCGATCAATATATTGTTCAGTCATTTGCAATAGTGATGCCCAAGATTGATCAATCTCTCGCTTTAATGCTTTTTCCATATTGACATTAAGACCAACACCGATGACAACCTGGCAAAAACCGTTTGACTCTGCTTCAATTTCAATGAGAATTCCACCAAGCTTACGCCCATCAATAAAAATATCATTAGGCCACTTCATCTTGAGCTGGTTACCACGTAAGTCGATTGTAGACTCGATGGCGTGACAGACCGCTAACCCTGCGACCAAGCTCAACCCACTGAGCTCACTGATGTCTTTTTCAAAAGGACATAAAAGCGATAAATAAATATTTTGTCCAAACGGTGAATGCCACTGTCGTTGCAACCTACCCTTTCCTTTAGTTTGTGTTTCGCTCATGCAAGCAATAATCTTATCATTATCTTTGGTAAACTGTTTTAAATAATCGTTGGTAGAGGCAACTTTTTCTAATGTTTCAACCTTGACAGAGCGATGGCGCAACAAAGATGCCAGCTTTTTGTTATCCAACAGCGCAAGAGGCTTTTTAAGCTGATACCCCTTGCCTTTGGTTGATGCTATAGGAACATCATATTGCTCTAGTTTTTTGATAAGCTTCCAAACTGCTGCTCGAGATACATTCAGTTGCTCACCAATTGAAGTGCCGTCATGATAGTGACCATCGTTAAGAAGCGCGACAAGCTGAACTAAATTCTGACTAATACGTTTCAATAATTTTCTCCTGATTGCAGCGAAATCCTACACCAATAAAAAAACCCGCGCCACTTTTAACAGCGACACGGGCTTCTTGATATATCAGGTATTAAGATGCTTTTTTAAGCTGACCGATCTTCTGCCAGTTTTTATTTGCATTTTTTACCATAATTACAGTAAACGTATTATCTTTACCATTGTATTTAGCACCTGTTGATGCAGCGTATGCGCTCATTTGTTGAGGCGTCAATTTATACATTGCACCGTCAACAGCATCAATCGCTAAGCCGATCAAACCACCAAATACGATGTTACCAAACACCCAACCACTTACTGATTTTTGTAGTTGAATAGTCACTGATTTGTAGCCCGCCAACGTCAATTTGATGGTGTGATCTTGATCACGCTTCAAATTGATTTGAACAGGTGTTTGACCTTGGCTAAGGCCATCAATGGTAAGTTGAGCATGAGAAGGCGCTGAGTCAACGGTAAACCCTTCTGTGGTGCCATTAACGATAGATGCGCAACCGGCCAATACTGCAGAACCCGCCAACACACCAACTAGAGATAATTGTTTTAACTTATTGATTTTCAATGTTTTTCTCCATATTGATATTATATTACCTCGGTATCATAACAAAATTTGGGCAATATTCAAGCAAATTTAGGGGCTTTTAAGTATTTACGCAGCACTAGGGGCCGGACTAGGCGCTTCACCAACATCAATACTGACGCCTGTTGATGGCGGAGGTTGGTGAAATGCCACCCCTCGCGCCGCAATGATTGTTTTAGGTGCCGTCTCTGGAGCATGCTCTGCTGGGGCCGTATCCTCTAATTCATTGCTTGTAGGCAAGCTAAGAGGCATCTGATCACTTGGGTCATTTTCACATTTTTTATGAGAATCCTTGGGCTTATCATGACGAAACATTGAGACCAAGCCGCCGATCACGCCAACAACCGCTGCTATAGGCGCAAGAAAAGGCGTTGCTACCGTCCAGATTAACCCTGCCACTTTAAGCATAGCTGCAACGAGCATGATTCCATCTGAGACTTTGGCTTCATCACTTTTACCATTTTTAACGCCATTGATCACATTAATAAGACGTCGTAGCGCATTGCCGGAAGCTGTCACCATGTTAAAAGTATCCTTAACAGAGTTAACTAGCCCAGCAGCAATATTAAAAGGCTTAATAAATAATTGTTTTAATTGATTGATTATCAATGTTTTCTCTATTTTATTATAATTCTTGCCCATTATATTATCAAAATCTGGGCAATATTCAAGCAGAAGTGAGCGGTCATTTATCCTTGATTAGGGTGTGTCGCTTCGGTTAGAGTGCAGACATGAGCGAGTGGATCAATAATATACAGCAGCTTATTTTGGCGAGCAGGCAGAATTTGGTGATTAGCGCCTACTGTGTCGGCGCGCTATGGGTCATCCACTTCATCAATATCGCGCTTGGCATGCGTTTGCGGGCCTTTGGCGTCATCCCTCGCAAATCCTATGGTATTATTGGCATTATTACACACCCCTTTATCCACGGGCATTTTGAGCATCTCTTTTTTAACTCCATTGCATTATTCATTCTTGTTGATCTGCTACTGATTTATGGTATGCCCACGTTTGTCATTACAACTGCTGTGATAATTATTATCACAGGTGTGTTGGTTTGGTGCTTTGCTCGACCTGGCGTCCACATAGGCGCTAGCGGCGTCATGATGGGTTATTGGACCTATTTGCTTGCTAATGCAATCATTACACAATCCTCGATGAGCTGGTTGCTTGGCGCATTGTGCGTTTATTATCTCGGTGGGTTAGGTTTAAATTTATTGCCCAGCGAACCTGGCACATCATGGGAGGCGCACGTGTTCGGTGCACTCGCCGGCATCGCCGCTGTGTTTATCACACCACTTATTATCGTGTTAATAATAAATTGACTGACTAACATTGTGAGCTTTTGATCAATAGCATTAAAATGAATATCGGTATCTACTTAAAACCTAAGCCACAAGCACTACAAGCGCAACTCATAAAGCTGGTCTGCAAGCTCTTCCTCATTAATATGACGCACAACCAACCTTCCCCCGCCACAATTGCTTGATCTAAAAAAACCAACTGAGGAGCTTCCCAAAACCAAAGCTAGCTTTTTTGCATAACCAAGATCATCTACATCAACTACCGCATCAACATAATCTTGCTTATTGACATAAGCTGAGAACCCATCTAAACCTGTCTTTCGCTTCAGAGCTCGAAGCTGTACAGTCTCATAATCCAGCTTTTTCTGGGTTCTATCAAAAAAAGTTAATCTATCAACATTCTCAGCTGAACTTAAACGATCTCGACAAGCAGTAAGAATATGACTAGGCGGATAATAGATTGAATCGGTGTTTAACAAACATTTCTTACTTTGGATATCAAGCCCTACAAAAGGGAAACAACACTTCTTGGGATGATCGTAGTGCGCAATAAAATAACCTTCCTCAAAGCTACGCCTAACCGCAAGCAAACCAAACCTCTCAAGGTCCTCAGCAGGCAGGGCCCCCGAGTCAATTACATATTCACAGGTTTTCCTGAAAATAAACTGAGAAATATCATCTTTTCTTCCGGCTTGAAAGAAATTACCTTGCCATGCTTTATTCGTTTCCTCAAGGTACTTTAAAATTACACTCTTATCAAAAGCCTGCTCCATTTCATCAAAAAAACCCTTCATAACATCTGAGGGCAAAACAATGCCATCTCGAGCAAATAGACTACTTGTATCCAAAGTTCGAGGAGTCAGGTTTTTCCAGTAATTTCTTAATGCTTCTCCTGTCTCCCTAGAAGAGGGCTCAGATTTCCAACCACCCAATAAGACAACATCTAACTCATTAATAGGGATATTTCTTTCCGTAAAATAATCAAGCGCATTTGTCTGTGATAAACCTGGATTTTCTGTATCTGGCGAGATATGCGCCAAAAGTGATAAATCGGATACACCATGATTTATAATGAGCACAAAACAATTGGCGACCCCGTACGTTACTAAATACTGAGGCGATGAACCCACCCCATTACTTACAACCGCCTCACCCATTGTAACAAGCTCAGAACTTCTCTGAAGTAAAATCTCGTCACAGACACCCTTTGCTACCATGCAAAAAAATAGCATCAGTCGTGC
>PANR01000051.1 GCA_002707695.1 Legionellaceae bacterium | reverse complement strand
TCGTCTTACCGTGATCAACGTGTCCGATCGTACCCACATTCACGTGCGGCTTATTACGTTCAAACTTCTCTTTCTCTGCCATGTTAGCGTCTCCCGTTTCAGGTTAAATTTTTAAACTCTATTATTAACTTCTTTTCTCAATAATTTCTTGTGCAATGTTGTTAGGCACTTCTGCGTATTTCAAAAATTCCATTGAATAGGTTGCACGACCTTGTGACATCGAACGCAAATCGGTTGCATAACCAAACATTTCTGCCAACGGCACTTCAGCACGAATAATTTTACCACCTGCTGAATCATCCATGCCTTGCAAGATACCACGGCGACGGTTTAAATCACCCATCACATCACCCATGTAATCTTCTGGGGTAATCGCTTCAACCTTCATCATTGGTTCAAGCAATACAGCGCCTGCTTTCTTAGCACCTTCCTTGAAACCGATAGAACCAGCCATCTTAAATGCCATTTCACTTGAATCGACATCATGGTAAGAACCATCGTAAAGCGCGACTTTGACGTCAACCACTGGATAACCAGCAATCACACCGTTTTCCATTTGCTCTTGAATACCCTTTTCAACTGGCGCGATATATTCTTTTGGCACTGAACCACCAAAAATTTCGTCTTTAAACTCAAAACCAGCACCTGGCTCATTGGGCTCAATGCGCAACCACACATGACCGTACTGACCACGACCACCTGATTGACGAACAAATTTACCTTCTTGCTCAACTGATTTGCGAATAGTTTCACGGTAAGCCACTTGTGGTTTACCCACATTCGCTTCTACTTTGAACTCACGCTTCATACGATCGACAATAATCTCTAAGTGAAGCTCACCCATACCAGAAATAATAGTTTGACCTGACTCTTCATCCGTATGTACACGGAAAGATGGATCTTCTTGCGCCAATTTACCTAACGCAATACTCATTTTTTCTTGATCAGCCTTAGTTTTTGGCTCAATCGCTACAGAAATCACAGGCTCTGGGAATTCCATACGCTCAAGCGTAATTACTTGTTTTTGATCACAAAGCGTATCGCCTGTTGTCACTGATTTTAAACCCACGGCAGCGGCAATATCACCGGCGTAAACTTCTTTAATTTCTTCACGACTGTTAGAGTGCATTTGAAGAAGACGACCAACGCGCTCTTTCTTTGACTTAACAGGGTTATAAATAGTATCACCCGCTTTCACCACACCTGAGTACACGCGGAAGTAAGTTAACGAACCGACGAATGGATCAGTTGCAATTTTAAACGCTAGTGCCGCAAATGGCTCATTATCATCAGCGTGGCGCTCAGCTTCTGTTTCTGCCGCATCATCTAAAATACCTTTGATGGCAGGCACGTCTTTTGGTGATGGCATGTAATCAATCACAGCGTCCAACAACGCTTGAACACCTTTGTTTTTAAACGCTGAACCACAAAAAACAGGCACCATTTCACCCGCTAATGTTTGCGTGCGAATACCAAGCTTAATATCTTCAGCAGATAAATCACCTTCACCTAAGTATTTATCCATCAATTCTTCAGAAGCTTCAGCAGCCGCTTCTAACATTTGTTCACGATACTTCTGGCAGTCTGCCTTCATATCGTCAGGAATATCTTTAGCTTCGTAGCTTGCGCCTTTTGTTGCATCATCCCAATAAATAGCCTGCATGCGGATTAAATCAACCACACCTTTAAAATTTTCTTCAGCACCAATAGGCAGTTGCATTGGTATAGGGTTTGCACCTAAACGATCTTTAATCTGACCAACAACATTCAAGAAATTTGAACCCGTACGATCCATTTTGTTCACAAATGCCATGCGAGGCACTTTGTATTTGTTTGCCTGGCGCCAAACTGTTTCAGATTGTGGCTCAACACCACCTACCGCACAAAAAACTGCAACAGCGCCATCTAGTACGCGCAATGAGCGCTCAACCTCAATGGTAAAGTCAACGTGTCCGGGAGTATCGATAATGTTAATACGATGCTTTTTATATTGCTGATCCATGCCAGCCCAGTAGCAAGTCGTTGCCGCTGATGTGATGGTAATACCGCGCTCTTGCTCTTGCTCCATCCAATCCATGGTTGCAGCACCTTCGTGCACTTCACCGATTTTATGTGAAATACCCGTATAAAATAGGATACGCTCAGTCGTTGTGGTTTTACCCGCATCGATATGCGCCATAATCCCGATGTTGCGATATAAATCTATGGGTGTACTACGTGGCACAATCTCTCTCCTCTACCAACGATAATGCGCGAACGCTTGGTTTGCTTTAGCCATACGATGCACATCTTCACGTTTTTTCAACGCTGCACCGCGCCCTTCACACGCATCAACAAATTCACCCGCTAAACGCAAAGTCATTGATTTCTCACCACGACTTCTTGCTGAGCTAATTATCCAACGCATACCTAATGACATACTACGCTTTGCATGCACTTCAACAGGCACTTGGTACGTTGCACCACCCACACGGCGTGAACGTACTTCAACCGTTGGACGAACTTTTTTTAACGCTAATTCAAGAATTTCTAAAGGCTTTAACAACCCAGCGCTGCCACCACCTTCTTCATCGCCTTCTTTCTTTTCGGCAGGTTTGTTTTTCATGCGCTGCTCAGCAGTTTCTAGCGCGCCATAAACAATACGCTCTGCAAGCGAGCGCTTACCTGATTCCATAAGATGGTTAATAAACTTAGCAAGCAATTCACTTCCGTATTTAGGATCAGGCAGTAAATCGCGCTTGGGGGCTTGTTTTCTTCTCATTCTATATCAATCCTATTCTTTTGGTTTCTTCGTACCATACTTAGAACGACCCTGCTTACGATCATTCACACCTGCAGTATCCAGGCTACCGCGCACAACGTGATAACGCACACCCGGCAAATCTTTTACACGACCACCACGAATCAAGACCACTGAGTGTTCTTGCAAGTTATGGCCTTCACCGCCAATATATGCAGTGACTTCATACTTATTAGTTAGGCGAACACGAGCCACTTTACGAAGCGCTGAGTTTGGCTTCTTAGGCGTTGTGGTATAAACACGCGTGCAAACACCGCGTTTTTGGGGACAACTGTTTAATGCTGGCACATTAGATTTTGCCGGCTTACGCGTCCTCGGTTTGCGAACTAATTGGTTAATTGTGGCCATATCTTTCCCAAATTATAAGTAATCATTAAAAAACGACCTTTTTTTGGCCGCTTTTTGATGGTCTAAACCGTATGCGTCGATAGGACGCCACCGTATAGGTCGCGCGATTCTAAAGAGGCATAGGGTTCCTGTCAAGCCTAAATCGTTTTTCTAGCCGCCGTTAGCGTGGCAAAGCGATTTCGTTACTTAACTGTTCTACAGGCGTGGTTAAATATAGACCCAGACCTGTAAAGCACATAACCTTACCGTTTCCGGCGAAACTCCAGCGACGGAATTTCATAGGACGCGCAGTAGACCATTTTTTCCAGTTAAGGGCAAGGGGCTTTTTGAGAAAAGTGCTGTTTTATCTGTATGCTTAGCCACCAATATGCAAGGCTGCTCATATTGGCTAAATTTAGCGCCATAAAACACTTGACTGTACTGTTGTAATGTTCTACCATTACAGTTCTGGCTGATAATTCACAGCAAGACAACAACTAACAGGAGAGAATATAATGAATAAAACAAAAATATTACTAGCAGCAACAGCTTTAATGGCCGGCATCGGCGCCACCGCATTAGCCAGCACGGGTTTTCCACCCATGCCGCCAGGCCACCCAGACCAAGCAGATATGACCATCGTAAACCATCTGCAAAAACCATTAAGCGTGGTGGTGACAAACTCCCTCGGCAAGCTGGAAAATGACCCCGTTGCACCCCATGCATCACAATCGCATGAGGATAAAGGCTACGTGCCCTATGGTGGCCCTGCGCAGTTAAATGCCACCATCGGCGATGCACAAGACCCTGCCGGGCAATGCCAAGCGGTGTCTAAACCCGATAAAAGTTCAAACACCAAGTCGACTGTCTTTATTACCAAACAAGCTGATGGCTCGCAAGGATTTGTCTGCCAAGCACAGGGAACGACTGTGGTTGTTTTTTCAACCCAGTAGCACAAATCAAAAGGGCGCCAAGGCGCCCTTTTGATAACAACCATCAGCCAATGCGCTAACGTGTGGTCGTCAACAACACTTGCCTGAACACAACAACTCCTCAAAAATTTGATTTATAAGGAGTGTACTCCTAAAAAATCAGATTTTTGAGGAGGTTGGCTAACTAATGAATACATATAATAAAATGAAAGCAAGGGATTGGCTGTGTCCATCCAGCTTGATAAACACTGCAGCCTGGACTATATTCAAAGAGTTAGTTTTATTTCAGTCAGCCAGGAGGCCTTGATGAAGAGAAATATTGCAGTAACGTTAATAGCCACCAGCGTTGTCTTGTCAGCCACACTGCCCAGCGCTGCTTTAGGAATTTATTGCGAGCCCCCAGCATTCCAACTCGATGGCAGCTGTGTCGCACCAATCCCTATTCTTCCATTGATGATGACAAATTACTCTAGTGCTGTTGGCCTTAACAGAACTCGAGAAGAGCTTTATTCACCGCCAGTTACCTACTGATAACACAGGAGAAATGCAATGAGGAAAATTGTAAATATCTGCTTAATCTCTACCGCAGCCTTCTCTCTATTTGGCCTGCCTCGCCTGGCATATGGAACATCATTCTGCATACATACCAGCGTGGGATGTGTTATGCCGATAATACCAATGGTGCAATTAGGCTCAAGCCCCACCACTATAGTTAAATTAAACGCGCAGGATGCTCAGGCGTATGAGCAACGCAAGGCTGATTAACTATTCGTAGTGGCATACTGATCGGATTCACGCTATTTGCCAATGGTGAATGGTGAAAATAGTTTTTGACATAGCCTGGGGAGGTACATGCCAATTTTAGTCTAGCTTGACTCCAAACCGAATTGCTTGTAGAAATAGTGATATGAAACAAACGGTTACGATTCTCACAACGGCAATCATCACTGTCATACTCACGCTGGTAATCATTGCGATCATCCTTTTAGGCGTTAACCACGCCGTCAAGAGCAAGCTCTTTCAAAACCAAAATAAAAAGTTTCTGTTTCTGCACAAAGCAAGCTCGGTACAGGCGCCACGAAAAGTTGTGAACGTGCTCGTCGTATCGGGTGGCGGCGTCATGGGCATTTTACCGCTTGGCATCCTTGAATATGTTGAACAACGCAGCGGTATCAAAATTGCAGACTCATTTGACTTGTTTGCTGGCACATCAACAGGCGCACTGATCGCATCAGCCTATGCTAATAATCTAGAAATCGATGGAAAAATGCAGCCACCCACCACTGCCGACATCATGGCCGGATATTTTCAATTGTCTCACAAGATTTTCAGCCAATCTTTTTCACATCAACTTAAAACTGGTTTTGGTTTATTCGGCGCTTTATACGATCATGCAGCCCTCAAACAAGGACTCGAAAACAAATATCATCAAATAATCCTTGGTGATGCAAGAAAACCACTCATATTCCCAAGCTTTGACTTAAAAACGGGTGACATCGTTGAGTTTTCAAGCTGGAAGCGAAATGCTCCCTATGCAAAAACACCAACCTATCAACTGTTGCTAGGCGCAACGTCAGCCCCTGTAGCCTTCCCACCATACAAGCTAACATTTGTTGGGCAAAACGAGTCAAACGTTTTAGTTGACGGGGGCTTAGTGGCTAACACTCCCAGCATGATGGCATATTTTGCTGCTCGTAAACTTTACCCAAACAGCAACATCCGGATTATCTCCATAGGAGATGGTAGCTACAAAGATATTCTGATGCCCGAAGAATCAGCTTTAGGCTCGATGGGCTTTTTAGCATGGGGGCATATCTTAATTAATGTCTTTGTTCATAGCCACACCTTACTGTCACAAGATTATTTAGAAGACCTGATCAATGAGCCAGGCTCACATTTAGTGGACTATTATCGCATCAACATGAACATTCCAGTAAAAAACCACGGGGTGTTTGATGGCTCAAAACAGCATCTTATTTATTTGAAAAACATGGCTGAAGAATACACTCGTGTTAAGAAAAATGAGCTTGATGAGCTAGCAGCCAAACTCAAAACGTCTTAAATCAATCACCGCCAACTCGCCAAAATTATTTATTTCGAACAAGCATGCGAAGTAACATAACGCATTCTACAATTTAACGAAGGAATGATCACCCAGCCTCTCATCGCGGGGTCATACTGATCGGATTCGCGGCGCGGCTCTTTGGCGATGGTCTCAGAGAATTTAACAGGTGATTTGTGCTTAGCCACAAACATGCCCCAGGCACGCAACTGAATTAACTCTGAGTTGCTAGGCAGCGCCACAGAACCATCATAAATAAAACGATCATCACCCACTGTTGAGACAAAACGTCCAATTTTTCTATCCAGCACTTGGGTGGCTGAGTATCCTCCCACAGCAAACGGGCACTTGCCCTTTTCAGGCACCACTTTCACTATATTCACGCAATAAGTTGGGTCCATACCAATCGCAAAAGTTAATGCAGGAAAACATAAAATAAAACTCAGCAAAAAACTACGTGATCTAAACATTCGTATTCGCCTCAATCCAATCTTTTGTCATATCATTTAAGGTATCAATATTTTTACCGTGCGTGTCAATCAATGGGCCAATGGTTACAATAACTTTACCAGGCCTAATTAAAAAAGATTTGTCAGACCAAAACAAACCAGCATTATGTGAAACCGGTAATATTTTTTGATGATTTCGCTTCGCTAATAATACACCACCTGGCTTGTATTCCCGGGCTTCACCCGGTGGAACACGCGTGCCCTCTGGAAATAATAAAATTTTTCTTCCTTGTTCTAAGCGTTTTTTACCTTGCTGCAACACTTGTTTCATCGCCGAGGAGGTTTGTTTTCGATCGATAGCAATTGGCTCACACATCGCCAACATCCAACCAAAAAATGGAATGCGTAATAAAGATTTCTTTGCAACAATAGCCGGCATGCGAAAAATCAATGGTGCAGCTAAGGTTTCCCAAACCGAAGAGTGCTTGCATAAAATCACACAAGGCTCTTTAGGAATATTGTTTTGACCACGTATTTCATAGCGAACACCGCAACTTAACCATAACCACCACAACATAAGGCGCGCCCACTGCGTCACAAAAGCAAAGCGCCATTTATAAGGGAAAGGTAAAACAAGCAAGCTGAGTGAGCCGTAGATGACAGTAAAAGACCAGAACACAATGCGAAACAACATTGTTCGACAAAATAGCACCGTGTTTAGCAGTATCTTCATGGAAGCAGTCTAGCAAATAGAGCTAGTTGTTGTCATCTTAGCTGAGCTCAAAATTTTTATGGCCACTTCTTCATACGACCAGCCCAGCGCCTGTGCCGCGATTGGGATATCACTGCGCGGCGTCATCCCCGGGAGAGGATTCATTTCTAATATCCAAAACTGTCCTGCTTTATCTTGCATAAAATCAATACGCCCCCAACCCTCGCCAGCAATGGCCATGAATGCACGCCAGGCAATATCTTGAATCTGCTCAGCTTTCTCTTTAGATAAATCTGCTGGGCAATGAAATTTAGTATCCGACGAATGATATTTTGCATCATAGTCATAAAAACCTTGCGGTGTTGTAATTTCAAGCACGGGCAATACTTGATCTTGGACAATGCCCACCGTAAATTCACGCCCTACAACAAAAGGCTCTATGATGATATTGCTAGAATACTGGCGAGCTTTTGCAACCGCTTCGGGCAGCTCATCTAGGCGTTTAACCCAGCTGATGCCAATGGTTGAACCAGCACTACACGGCTTAACACAATAGGGTAAATCAATCACATCAGCGACGTGTTGGTAATCATCACCTGGTGTTAAAAAAATAGCGGGCAAAACTGGCAAATCTGATGCTTTCCAAAGTAATTTACTTCGCCATTTATCCATTGCCAGTGCACAGGCAGCCACACCAGACCCTGGATAAGGCAAGCCCATTAACTCGAGCAGCGCTTGAACCGTACCATCCTCTCCCTGACCACTATGCAACACACTAAAAACCATGTCACTGGGCGATTGTTGTAATTGCTCAATTAAGTTTTCACCGACATCAATACCAAATGCATCGACACCGGCCCGCTGTAATGCTGATAGCAACGTGTTGCCCGACGTTAAAGATACTTCGCGCTCGGGTGAGAGACCACCATATAAAACCGCGACTCGGCCAAATTGTGAAGGCGCATACACTTTCATTATTTATCAACTTTCCGACAAGATTCAGTATTAACTTTTGCACGCGCCACATTGTCAGGATCAGTTAAGTAAATATATTTACCTGCTAGATAGTGGCCTTTAGCAGAGATACGATAACTGCCCGCACCTGGAAGCTCATCATGATTGGGCCTAAAACTCAGTATTAATATGTCACCATCAAGATACCCAAGACCGCTAACTGACTGTTGATGAGCGCCAACATCTCGATAATACCCTTTGTATACAAGCACATCAGAGTTAGTTGTTGCTGGCGTTAAGGTAAATCCACCGACATATTTAGTCTTATAATATACGTCAATGCCTTGACATTGATACTGACCAATCACTTGATTTTGCTTTGGTGTTGAAGAAAAAACAGATGCCATGCTTATTGAAAGCAAACAAATAAACGTAAATAAAATGTTGAAAATACCTTTCATACCGCGCTCCCTAACACCCCAATAATTAACCTTAATATAAGTTAATCACAAACCCTCTATAACTGCAACCAAGAGCTCTTCAACTACTTTTCCCCGACAATCCTGACTTCACGAATCAATCGAATATCAAATTGCTGAAAAACTTCACGCTCAATATGCTCAATCAATCGTTCAATGTCAGCCGCTGTCGCTCCACCTGTATTAATAATAAAATTAGCATGCTTAGTTGATACTTCAGCCGCACCTATTTTAAACCCTTTTAAACCTGCGGCCTCAATTAATCGAGCAGCATGATCATTGGGTGGATTTCGAAAAACCGAGCCACAATTAGGATAACTTGTTGGCTGTGTCGCTGCGCGTTTTGCTAATAAATCACGAATAACGCCTAAAGCGGTAGATGAATTGCCTTGCTTGAGATGAAAGTCAACTGAAAGAAACCATTCGTTGGGCGATAAGTCTACCTCACGATATGCAACTTTGAATTCATTCGCATCACGAAAATAACGCTCTCCTTGACGATTAATCATTTCGACTCGTTTAACGGTTTGCCAGACTTCGCCCTGATGGCAACCCGCATTCATTGCTAAAGCGCCACCGACAGTGCCAGGTATGCCCGCTAAAAACTCTAAGCCTGTTAGCCCCTGTCTCGCTGTCAGCCTTGAGATTTGCGCACAAGCCACGCCGACTTGAGCAGAGACAATATCGTTATTAATGCGCAAGGCATTCAGTGTTGGAAACGTCGCAATAACCACGCCCCGCACACCGTTATCACGAACAAGAAGATTGCTGCCCAAGCCTAACCATGTTATCGACTTTTCCGCTGGAAGTTGTTGGAGAAAATCAGACAACTCATCAGCGTTGTTTGGCTGAAAAAAACATTCAGCCGTACCACCCACCTTCCAAGAAGTGTGCTGAGCTAATCCGATGTCGCTTTCCAAAACTGGCATGTTGTTAATGTAGCTCAACAATAAAGAAAAGATCAAATGAATTGTTCGACAAGAAGTCCTATATCGCCCGCACCCTGCATGAGCAGAATATCATCATCATGGAGTGTGTGCTTGAGCACAGCAAGCAAATCGGAGGGGCTAACAACCTCTCCCTGCTTAACTGCCTGACATAATGTTTGGGAACTTATACCTTCAATGGGTGATTCACATGCAGGATAAATCGGCAATAAAATTAAACGATCAACGGCTGTCAACACATCAACTAGCTCATCAAATAAATCACGTGTGCGAGTAAAACGATGAGGTTGAAAAACCATCGTGATGCTTCGATTTGGCCATACTTCTCGCAGGGTATTGATCGCAGCCAACAGCTCTTTTGGGTGATGGCCATAGTCATCAATCAACAACGCTTTCTTGCCTGCTATTACTTTCTCACCACAAATATTTAAACGTCTATCAACACCCAAAAAACCTGACAAGCCTTTCACAATGCACTGATCTTCAATCTTTAAATAATCAGCCACTGCGATTGCAGCTAATGCATTTAATACGTTATGCCTGCCCAACATGTTAAGCTCAACATGCAAATCTGGTTTGCCATTGCGTTTGACTGCAAATGTTGTGTTTGATTGTGTCATCTTCACATGCACTGCTCGAAAATCGACTTTTTCGGAAAACCCATAAGTCAAACAAGCTCGATTAATCGCAGAGACTTGCTCAACAACATTTTTGTCATCAGCACATAAAATTGCTAAACCATTTATCGGTAATCGGTTTAAAAAATCATGAAAGGCTTGCTTTAAACGAGAAAAATTTTGTTGATAATTGTAAAGATGATCAGGATTAATGTTAGTAATGACAGCAATCTCGGGCGATAAATATAAAAATGATGCATCGCTCTCATCTGCCTCAGCCAATAAAAACTCACTTGAGCCCAATTTAGCATTTGCTCCAATACTATTGACCTTTCCACCAATAATATAGGTTGGATCAAGTTTTGCAGCATGCATGATGGCAGCCAATAAACTCGTTGTTGTCGTTTTACCTGATGTGCCTGCTATTGCAATACCGCGCTTCATTCTCATCAATTCAGCCAACATTTCCGCACGCTTTAGCACTGGAATTTTTTTATTTCTCGCCGCAAGAACTTCAACATTGTTTGATGTAACTGCCGATGTGACAACCAAAAAATCAGCATTTTTAATATGCTCTGCGCTATGCCCCTGATAAACCGTAATGCCCAATGCATTCAATCGGTCAGTAACAGACGTGACAAGCAAATCTGAACCAGAAACTTGATACCCTTGATAATGCAAAACTTCCGCAAGACCACTCATACCAGCGCCGCCAATACCAACAAAGTGAATATGTCGAATGTCGTTGTGTTGATTAATCAATATTTAATTCCGTCACAATTTTTTCAACTGCATGAATTTTTCTAACGCTGTAGGCATGTTCTGCCATATCGATCAACACTTGACGATCGAGCAGCCCATCAATTGCTACTGATAAACGCTCGACCATATCTGCCGATTGCTTAACAACAATAGCAGCTTTTTCATTAGCTAGTGACGCTGCGTTTTTTGTTTGGTGATCGTCAATGGCATGTGGAAAAGGAATAAATACAACAGCAATGCCAACCGCAGCAATCTCACTTACCGTCATTGCTCCTGAACGACAAATGACTAAATCAGCCCAGGCATAGACGGTTGACATATCATCGATAAATGCGTCGATCTTCGCCTCAATACCACACTCGCGATAAGCCTGTTTGGCCTGATCAAAATGGGCCTCGCCCGCTTGATGCCAAACCATGATCGGTTTTTTTAACTGTGATAATGCTTGTGGTACATAAAGGTTAAGTGCCATTGCCCCGCGGCTGCCTCCCAACACTAGAATATTGATAGGGCCTGTGCGTTTAGCATAGCGTTCAGACGGCGCTGGTAAATCACACAATGAACGGCGAACTGGATTACCGACACATATCTCATTTGAGGCGCGAGGAAATGTGTTCGGAAATGCAGAGAAAATGTGTTTAGCAAATTTTGACAAATAACGATTGGTTGTACCGGCCACTGCATTTTGTTCATGCAAATAAAGCGGTTTTCTCAGCAAAAAAGCGGCAATACCACCTGGACCACTAACAAACCCTCCCATGCCCAGCACCACATCAGGCTTGAATTTTTTAATAATGCGAATTGCCTGCCAGATCGCTCTGAGTAACAACAAAGGAGAAAGTAACTTTCGTGATAACTTGTGTCCACGCACGCCAACAATATTGAGCGTTAATAAGGTAAACTTGTGAGCAGGCACAAGCTTGGCTTCCAAACCACTGGCTGTGCCTAAAAAACAAACCTCATGACCTTCTTGCTTTAATTGCTCAGCAACCGCTAATGCTGGAAATATATGGCCCCCAGTGCCGCCTGCCATGATGAGCATTCTTTTAGTCATGCTACCGGCTCCATTTAGCACGCTGCAGGCGCACTTCAAAATCAATACGCAACAAAACAGCAATCACCATGCAAGATATCACCATGCTACTGCCACCATAACTCATCAGCGGCAGTGTTAATCCTTTGGTTGGCAACAAACCAGAATTAACGCCCATGTTGATCGCGGCCTGCATGCCCAACCAGATTGAAAATCCAAACGCCATATAGCCAGCAGCAGGAAACCCTGCAGCAATAGCTCGCCGGCCAATCAACAAACCACGCCAAACCAATAAAACATATAATGCAATTACCACGATGATGC
Source organism: Legionellaceae bacterium (assembly GCA_002707695.1). Taxonomy (GTDB): domain Bacteria; phylum Pseudomonadota; class Gammaproteobacteria; order UBA12402; family UBA12402. The sequence continues at coordinate 28,740 of PANR01000051.1, read as the reverse complement.
CAATTAAACCCAGCTCTTCAGCAATCACAGCAAATAAAAAGTCGGTGTCCGCCTCGGGCAAATAAAACAGTTTTTGTAAACTATGACCCAACCCCACGCCAAAAACGCCACCTCGCCCAAAGGCGAGCAACGCTTGTATAAGCTGATAACCACTATGATATTGATATTCCCAAGGATGCATAAAGGTTGTTAAACGCGCCATGCGATAAGGCGAAGTGATGGCTAACAGCACAAAGGCAGAAATGACCAGGCCAAGCAAAATAATAAAAGGAAGCGCTTTGGTGTTGGCCAAAAACATCATGCTGAACACGGTAAAGACAATCACAACGGTTGCGCCAAAATCAGGCTCTAATAGCAACAAAACAGCAAGCGCACCGAGCACCATCAGGGGTTTTAAAAACCCTGCGAGCTCCTCAGTGACCTCTTTATGCCGTCGAACTAAGTAACCACCAAAATAAATCACGACAGCAAATTTAATAAACTCAGATACTTGAAACGTTAATGGACCAAAGCCCAACCAACGTCGACTGCCATTAATGCGATGCCCTATGCCTGGAATCAGCACAAGCAACAAGGCGACAAAACTGACGATCAAAAATATTTGACCGGTACTCTCCCAAAACAAAATCGGTCGTCGAAACAGAAAAAAAGCAATCACCAAGCCCAGGGCTAAATAGCACAGCTGACGAAACAAATAATGAAAAGGCTGTCCATAATGATGTTGAGAAATTTGTGCAGATGCCGACGTCAACATAATTAAGCCTAAAGCTAACAACGCCAGCACAGCAAAAATAAAATATTTATCTATTATTGGAATAGCAGATCGCTTTCGTGTCACTACAGTTCTCCAACCAGCTGTTCAAATACAGCACCTCGGTGTTCAAAATTTTTAAACATATCAAAGCTGGCACAAGCTGGAGAGAACAAAACAATATCATTTCGCACAGCGGCAAGATCAGCCGCTTCAACCGCTGCCTGCAAATTATCAACGCGCTCTACGTCAACATAATCACGCAAACTTATCTCAATCTGTCGCGATGCCTCGCCAAACACAATCACCTTTCTTACAAATTGCTTTACCACAGGCCTTAAAAGCGAAAAATCGGCGCCCTTACCCACACCGCCTGCAATTAAAATAATTTTAGCTCGACCAGCCTGCTTGACACCCAAACCATTAAGCGCCGCTAATGTAGCACCCACATTAGTACCTTTAGAATCATTGTACCAAACTAATCCTGCATGTTCGCGAACCACTTGACAACGATGGGGCAACCCTGAAAACTCACGAGCACTTTCTAACAACGCTCCCCTATCTAATTCTAAAGGAGCAACAATAGCCAACGCAGCAAGCACATTTAACACATTGTGTTGACCAGATAATTTTAATTCACTAACAGGCATTAAATTTTCATTGGAAAACGACAAATAGTCTTTACCATGATCGTGCCGCAAGCCAAATTCGCCTGCACTTGGTTCATCCAAACCAAAACTAATGATTAAACTATGTTTTTCATCAGGATAAGTTCTCACATCATCACGATTCACCACAGCATATTGGCAGTGACGATAAATACTTTTTTTTGCTTTGATGTATTCATCAAGACTTGAATAACGATCCATGTGATCTTCACAAATATTCAAAACGGTTGCTATATAGGGCGCCAGTGACGGGGTGCGCTCAAGCTGAAAACTGGACAACTCAATCACATAAAAATCAACGTCATCATCATTCAGCACATCAAGAACGGGTATACCAATGTTGCCAGCCACAACAGCTCGTTTGCCCGCTCGTTTTAACATATCGCCAATAAGACTTGTCACAGTACTTTTTGCGTTTGATCCTGTAATAGCAATGATCGGTTTTTTGGCCAATTTAACAAATAATTCCGTGTCACCAATCGCTGGGATATGTTTTTTTACCGCTTCTTGTATCAAAGGCTCCTGGAGAGAAACGCCAGGACTCACTAACAATAGCGTTGCTTTTTTAATAAGTTTCGCCGATAAGCCACCAAACGCAGTCTCTGCATCAGGCGCCATTTCAGCAAGCTCTTTTGCAAACATTGGCTGATCGCTCGCATCGGTGACTGCAAACGGAATGTCATTTGCCAAGCAGTAACAAGCGCAAGATAAGCCAGTTCTACCTAAACCAATAATGACATAGAGTTCTTTTTTCATATTAGCGAACTTTTAATGTAGCCAATCCAATCAATACTAAAACAAATGTAATAATCCAAAAACGAACAATTACTCGCGGCTCAGGCCAACCCTTTAACTCAAAGTGATGATGTATCGGGGCCATGCGAAAAATTCGTTTGCCTGTCAGCTTAAAAGACACAACTTGAAGGATCACAGACACTGTCTCCATCACAAAAACACCACCCATAATAAACAACACAATCTCTTGACGAGTGCACACTGCAATCGTACCAAGCGCAGCGCCCAAACCTAACGAGCCCACATCACCCATAAAAACCTGCGCTGGATAGGTGTTAAACCACAAAAAACCCAAACCCGCACCAATCATCGAACCACATATCACAACCAGCTCACCCACCCCAGGCAAGTAAGGGTAAAGCAAGTAACTCGAAAACTTATAATTCCCGAGCAAATAAGCAAAAATACCCAGTGCGCCAGCAATCATCACGGTTGGCATAATGGCTAAACCATCTAATCCATCCGTTAAATTCACAGCATTGCCCGTACCTACAATGACTAAATATGCAAGCACAATAAAACCAACCCCCAAAGGAATAGTGGCGTGCTTAAGAAAAGGAATAATTAAATCTGTATTGGCACTGCTTGTTGCAGTGACATATAAAAATGCACCAGCAGCTAATGCAAGAATTGACTGCCAAATATATTTACGTTTAGCCGATAAGCCACGACTATTTTTTTTGGAGATTTTATTAAAATCATCGTACCAACCTAACACACCAAACGTGCTCGTAGCAAACAGCACTACCCAAATATAGCGGTTCATTAAGTCTGCCCATAACAACGTGCTGCTAATAATTGATACTAAAATTAATGTGCCTCCCATGGTGGGTGTGCCCTTTTTAGAAAAATGACTCTCTGGCCCATCATCACGAACCACTTGGCCCATTTGACGTTCTTGTAATTCTCGAATAAAACGGGGACCAAGGAATAATGCAATCACCAATGCAGTGATTGTCGCTAAAATCCCTCGCAAAGTGAGGTACTGAAAAACACCAAAAAAATGAAAATAATGTGATAATAATTGTGTGATGTAATAAAGCATATTTTCTTTGTCCTTTCTTTGGCTGTCATTCCTGCGTAGGCAGGAATCTAGTCAATAAAGAAGAAATCTATTTTTAAAAAATTCTTTTCTCACCTTGAGTTTTTACTTGAGGGCTGGATTCCCGCCTTCGCGGGAATGACAACGGAGAAGCAACCTCAATACTTTAGCACTTTTTTTACAATCGCCCGCTCATCAAACGGATGCTTAACGCCCTGAATATCCTGGCATTGCTCATGACCTTTGCCCGCAAGCAAAATCATATCATCCGCACAGGCCTCTTGCACAGCGAATTTAATCGCTAGCTCGCGATTCCTTTCCACATGAATTTTTTCTGGGCAATCAATCCCTGCAAAAATATCTTGAATGATCTGCTCAGGTGATTCAGCACGTGGATTATCATCAGTCACAATAATTCTATCGGCATAGTTTTCAGCAACTTTTCCCATTTGCGCACGCTTACCCCGATCGCGACTTCCCCCACAACCAAATACACAAAATAATTTCCCACAACAGTGTTTAGCTAAGCTTGAAAGCGCTTTGGCCAAGGCATCAGGCGTATGCGCATAATCAATCACAACGAGCGGCTGGCCTTGCTGACCACCCAATGTCTCCATACGTCCAGAAACAGGACTGAGCTGTGGCAGCACGCCTAAAATATCATCTAAACTTATAGCCAACTCACCCAGCACAGCCACCACGGCTAATAAATTGCTAAGATTAAATTCGCCGATTAATTGACTGCTCAATTGACCACCGCCCCAAGGCGTTTTGATAGCTGCACGCGTGCCTTGCAAGCTAAACTCGATATTGGATGCCGAAACATTAGCTTGTGGATGAAGATCATGCGTGGAATAGCTGCAAACAGGCAACCTTGCACTGAGGTTATCAATCCACTCAGCGCCCAACGGATCATCTTCGTTGATCACGCCCGCTTTGAGATCAGGAAAAGTGAATAACCGATATTTTGCTAACGCATAGTGCTGCATATCACCATGATAATCGAGATGATCACGTGTTAAGTTGGTAAATACCGCATAGTCAAACTGCACACCATTGACACGCCCTTGATCAAGCGCGTGAGACGACACTTCAATCACGGCATAATCAACACCGCTTTTGACTTCGTCAGCCAAACTTGACTGAATAGTAATCGCATCGGGTGTGGTTTGTGCTGCCACAATCGTGCTGATCGCCGCTACCTTTTTCCCTAGCAAGGTTAATGCTTGCGCAATTAGGTGCACAATCGAGCTTTTGCCATTTGTGCCTGTTACACCAATCACAGTTAATTGTTGAGAAGGATCGCCATAAAACCGGCTCACGATAAAACCAAGTTTGTCGCGCAAGTTCATCACGGGAATGAATGGAATACCCACATGCTCGGGCAAATCAGGCTGATCAGCCACCTCAACCAAAATGGCTGCAGCACCCCGCTCTACCGCCTCACTCATGCATTGGCGCCGATCTTGATGAACACCTGGGTACGCAAAAAAGAGATCGCCAGGTTTTAGGGTACGACTGTCGATAGAAAGGCCATGAATATCAAGATCAACCACCACTGGGGTGGCCACAATATCCCTGAGCAATCCTTTTAACTTCATAGGGAAATTGTGGCACACCTGGTCAAGGTTTTACAGAATTATAGCGCATGACGCCCATGAAGAACCCCGTATTCCACTGCGCTGCATACGGGCTACAGAGCTAAGACACAGGACTGTTTGCTGAACTCGTGGGCGAAGTAAGCCAGCCGGGTCCTAAAAACTGACTTGAAACTCTGCAACATGTAATTATTGCGGGGGTGTTTTGAGCGGCCTTTAACTGACTGGGCGTCAAGGTCACGCTACTAAATGAGTTGACAGTAATAGTCGGCACAGTGCGATTAATAGGAGTACGAACCCTATAAATCATATCCGCCTGCGAACTAGCAGCCATCGCACCACCCATCAATAGCGCACCCGACAATACGAGTAAACTGACTTTTTTCATGAGATCACTCCTTGTGTATATGAACATTTGCGCTGCATACGGGCTACAGAGCTATGTATGCTCCGTGATGGCGAATCACTGGTCTTCACGCTCCAGGTCGTACTGCTCTGCCCGCCGCCTTGCCTGCTGCTCAGCTGGGCTCTGCTCATGCTCTGCGACGTTAGCCAGTGCGGCGGCATGCGCTGCTGCTGCCGGCTGCTCCGCCTGCTGCTCTATCTGCTGCAAGGCTGAGGACCTGGAAGACATCGTATAACTCCTGTGTAACGCCAGATATTGAGATGTTGTGCCGCTCGCCTGATATTGCGGTCTTAAGACCTCATTATTGACACGATAAAAGTTAGCAGCCATCGCACTACCCATTAATAACGCACCTGATAATACGAGTAAACTGACTTTTTTCATAAAATCACTCCTTGTGTATATGAACTTTGCTCTCTATCCCGCTGCGCTGGATACGGGCTACAGGCCTTGTGGTGCTGGAGCACAAGAAAGCGTGCGAGCACACGAAGGCAGATTCGGATTGTTCTGAGATCCTGACCCTTGTCGTGGCCCTGGTGCTGGCACTGGATATGGAAAAACGCAAGGATTCACCGTACCACTACATACTCCATTTTGATATGAACTAAGCGCTGCCGAATTGGCAGAAGACGCAGAACGAGTTCTAAAATAAGCCACTGTCTGCGAGCTGGCAGCCATCGCGCTACCCATCAATAACGCACCTGATAATACGAGTAAACTGACTTTTTTCATGAAATCACTCCTTGTGTATATGAACATTGTTCTCTAATAGTAGCACAAGATGATAGAATTGCTATACAGGCTACGAACTGCCTAAATCATCCGGTGGAATATTAAGAATACGCAATGCGCCAGAGAGGATTTTTTGCACAGCAGGTGCGGCTACAATCGCGCCGAAATGCTGGTGATGCGGATTACGAATTAGCACCAACACTTCTAGCTGTGGATTCGTTGCCGGCGCAATGCCAACAAACGATGAGTTATATTCATCTTTATAGTAACCACCGCCCGGTTTGGCAATATAAGACGTGCCTGTTTTACCGGCAACATGATACCCCTTAATGCGCGCAAGTGTACCGGTGCCACCTGTTGCCAACACGGCTTGCATCATGGTGAGCATTTGATTTGCCAATTGTGGACTCATAATTTGCGGACAAACCGGTGCTTGTGTGCGCTTAATCACAGTAATCGGACACTGGTGACCACCATTAGCAATAGCACTGTAAGCGCGCGCTAACTGCAAAGGCGTTGCATCAATGCCATACCCAAATGACAAGGTGGCTAACTCAAAATCACTCCAGTGCTTATAGTGCGGAATAAACCCTGCGCTTTGGCCAGGAAATTCACCACCGGGTTTTTGCGCAAAACCCATGGTGTGTAGAAAATTTAAAAGCTGTTCGGGTGGTGAGGCTAACGTTATTTTAGTCGCACCAATATTACTTGAAACCTGCAAGATTTTTGTCACTGTGATGACGCCATTTTTGGTGTCGTCGCGAATCGTGTGATGCCCGACACGATAAACACCATCACTGGTCGTATCAATTTTTGAGTCTGGGGTAAACTTACCCGTTGATAATGCACTGGCAATACTAAAGGTTTTCATTGTTGAACCTGGTTCATACACATCAGTGACAGCGCGATTGCGATAACTGGCATCAGGCGAACCGGTGCGATGATTAGGGTCATAGGAAGGCGCGTTGGCCATCGCTAAAATTTCGCCGTTGCGTGGATCCATAATAATAACTGACCCGGAATCAGCATCATACTCATTCACCGTATCTATCAATGTGTGATAGGCCAAATACTGCAAACGCGTATCAATGCTCAGCGTGACGTTTTTACCTGATTCTGCTGTTTTTAACACGTTTAACACAGCAACTGTTTGACCCAGGCGATCTTTTAAAACTTTTTCTTTGCCAGGATGGCCTCGCAAAATTGAATTAAATGCCAGCTCTAATCCATCTTGCCCTTGGTTATCAACATTAGTGAATCCCAATAACTGTGATGTGGCGTCTGCCTCCGGGTAATACCGCTGATAACTTTGTTGAAAATAAACGCCTGGCAAATTCAGTGCTTTAACCTGATCAGCAATATTATCAGGCACATCACGCTTCACGTAGAGAAAATATTTTTTGGCATTCTTAGCAAGCAATTTGCCAAAATCAGTCGGTGAGATTTGCAAGACTTGACTGAGTTGAAAAATGTTGTCAGGTGTTGAATCAAACACATGAGGATTTACCCACACCGAATCAACCGGTGTGCTCACTGCTAAACGCTGACCATTTCGATCAAGCAACATGCCGCGATAAGCAGGCGTTGGCACCACACGCTCTGTGCGCAAATTACTTTGATTGAGCAAAAAATCTCGCTCAACAACGGTGAGATAAAACATGCGAAAAAGAAGTGCCAATATGACGACAACAAAAACTGCTAATAAACAATAAAACCGTAGTGGGCGAAAGAATGAAGAACCCCCGCTTTTCACTGCTGTCGAACCATTACAATGTTATTAGCTGATGGCATTTGCATGCCAAGCTTTTGCTCCGCCATATTGGCAATAGTTGCCTGGTTACTATAGGCTCCTTGCTCTAACAATAACTGACCCCATTGATTGTGTAGTTGTGATTGTACGGCCAGCAATTCTTGTTGCTCACTGACAAGTTGACGATTCCAGCTTGTCACATAGATTAATGAAAATGCAGAAATAACAATTGCCGCGATTAAACCAAACAACCACACACGTTGTTTTTTACTCAATGCATTTGACAACAACGTAAAGTGCCAATGAGGTTGACGTCTTGCCGCTGTCGTTTTTACACTTGCATTCATTGCAATTTCTCCGCAACGCGACACACAGCACTGCGTGCGCGTGGATTGGCTTCAACTTCTTGCTCGTTTGCAACATAACGCCCTACTTTTTGCAAGCGCTGAGCGATTTGATGATGCTGTATCGGCAAATGCCGAGGCAAATTTTGTTGACCTGTGTGACGTTGGATAAATTGTTTAACTATTCTATCTTCTAACGAATGAAAACTTATCGCGACTAAACGACCACCAACAGCTAACACATCGAGCACTTGTTCCAAACTTGCTTTTAATTCCTCTAATTCTTGATTGATGTAAATCCTAATCGCCTGAAAAGAACGAGTGGCGGGATGTTTATGCCGCTCACGTGAAGGGACAGCCGCTGAAATAATGGTCGCCAAACGTTTTGTTGTGTCGATGGGTTGCTGTTGCCGTGCTGCAATAACAGCAGCAGCAATCCGTCGAGCATAACGTTCTTCACCATAATCGCGCAAGACAGCTGTTAGCTCACTTTCAGAGACCTGAGCCAACCACTCTGCTGCTGTGATACCACTACTGGTATCCATGCGCATGTCCAGCGGTCCTTCACGCGAGAAACTAAACCCCCGCCGAGCCTCATCGAGATGAGGAGAGGACACACCTAGATCAAACAAAATACCGTTCACACTGCCACAAACCTGTTCTGACTTAGCAACATCAGAAATGTCAGCAAAAGAACGGTGAAAAACCTTTATACGTGAATCATCCGCAAAGCGTGCTTGTGCATCTTCAATCGCTTCGGGATCTTTATCAATCGAAATCAATTGGCCGTTGGCACCTAGTAAGCGCAAAATCGCTTGGCTGTGCCCGCCGCGTCCGTAGGTTGCATCAATGTAAATACCGTTGGGTTGCACTGCAAGACCAGCAACGGCTTCTTGCAACATAACGGATTCATGTGTTGATTGCTTTTCCATCATTAACCTACAACGTCAAATTATCTAAAACAGTCGGTAAATCACCGGCATCATCGCTGTCCCGATCCATCCAATCATCACGGCGTAGTTGCCAATGAGACTCAGACCATAACTCAAATTTTTTACCCTGACCCAACAAAATAGTGCGCTTATCCAAATGAGCATAATCGCGCAACAAAGGCGGTAGTAGTATGCGTCCATTTCCATCTATCTCCACTTCGGTGGCGTGACCAATCAATAATCGCTGGATACGCCGTGTCACTTGATTGAAGCTGGGTAATGCTTCGATCTTCGCTTCAATCGCTTCCCATTCAGACATTGGATAGATTAAGAGACAGTGTTCATCGGTATCGATCGTCACCACCAGTTTACCTTGAGCATCATCTTGTAAACGTTGGCGATAACGAGCCGGGATGGCCATGCGACCCTTAGTGTCTAAGTTGACTGCATGTATTCCCCGAAACATCCTTTAATCCTCCATCATCCCTAGTTAGACCACGTTTCAAATCAATCTAACTGAGTGGTTGAAAGCAAAATGAGTGATTTATTGATTACCCCACTTCTTACCACTTTTCACCACTTAACCACACTATAGAACCCTTATCCCCCATTTTCAAGTCGAAAAACGAACTTTCCAAGGCTTATTGGCAATGGTTAAAAAGCTTTAGTGGGTGGAATCTTATTTAATATCAACAGGTTGTGATGGTTTGTTTATGTACAAAAAGGTGGGCAAAAAATGTGAAATTTTTTTGATTATTTTTTGAACGAAGTGATTTTTGTTCCTCATCAAGACAGGGATTCGTCTGATGCGAGCGCAAAACACCCGCCGATTACAGAGTTGTTCCAAGCTTGTCGATGATGAACGTTGCACGCTCAAGAGGAGAAACCAACGGCAATCTCACCACCTGGTACCCACACTCGAGATAGGTGGCCTCCAAATTATTGCCAAACTGCTGCGCCTCTTCATATGATATTTTTCTATCCTCATCATTCGCATAAATCTCTCGCCAACTTGGGCTAAAAAATACAGTGTTGTTGTATTGAAAATTCGACGCAGCATTAGACTCAGACCCTCGCTCCAAGCCAAAGCAATCTGCATAAACCAATATATCAGGAATACCCCTATCAAAAATAACTGGACACAGATGGATAGAATGCTGCTCGTAATCATGAATAGCTCTCGACAACATTAATTCTTTAAATAAACGAGGATCACGATCGTAAACACCTTCCCCATCAATGATGCGTTGTTCACGAATAATTTCGCGAGCATACTCTGGAACCACTAAATATCCTAGTGATTGTAGCTCACGCAAGATCGACGTTTTGCCACTACCCGGAGAACCGGTTAAAATAAAAAAATTATTTTTTACCACCTTGCTCATTCTTTACTTAATCTCTCCTGCCCATAGTTTTTTAAGAAACATTTCCCAAGGCAACGCATGGATGGAAAGCTGATCACTCACTTGAATCTTTCTTGCCCGAGGAATATGACAAACAAGATAAGATTGCTTAACACGGTGCTCTTCATTAAAAGCAATCAAGCCTTTAAGATGAGCTTTGTCAATTCTGTCCGTTAACTTTACCTCAATTGCAACGTCTGCATCACCCAGAATAAAATCAACTTCCAACCCACTCTTTGTCCGCCAATACTCAATATTAAAATCACGTTCGCAGTAATCGCGAAAAGCCATTAATTCCATGAAAATAAACTGCTCAAAACACTGCCCTGCTTCAGCACCCTTTAAATCTGCTATGCTCCGTTTAGCCAAATAATTGGCTAAACCAACATCAAACAAATAAAATTTTGGCATAGATGTAATGATATCTCTTGTGCGTTTTTTGCTATAGGGAAAAACAAAGTATCCTAACAATGTATCAACCAGTATTTGGTAGTACTCTTTAACAGTTTTTGAATCAATCCCACAATCTCTTGCTATATTAGAAAAATTAGTTAGCTCTCCATGACTGAAAGCTAAACTATCAAGAAAACGAGCAAAGTTTGGGAGGTTACGCACCAGCCCTTCCTCTTGAATTTCCTGCTTAAGATAGTCCTGAACATACGCCTGCAAGAAACGTTTAGGATTGCTGCTTACATAATGTGATGGAATCAACCCATGATTAAGTGCTCGCAATAAATCAAAATCAGGCACTTCCAAATAAATCAAAGGATAAAAAGTGTAACGCCACGCTCTCCCACCCAACATATTCACAGAAGCATGTTTTAATTTTCTAGCGCTTGAGCCACACAAAATAAAATAAGCATCACTGTTTTCAATTAACCAATGCACCTCATCTAATAACTGTGGAATTTTTTGAACTTCATCTACAATGACTGGATGCTTAAGCTGATCTTTTGTTAGAGACAGGACTTCCTCACGAAATTCATGCGGCGCCTTCATAAAAGCATTAAACAAATCTGATTTTAGTAGATCATATACGACTGACTGAGAAAAGTGCTTTTTAAGATAGGTTGATTTACCCGTTTTTCTTGCGCCCCACAAAAAAGCCGATTGACCAATAGGCAAATTAAGTTTTAGCGCCCGCTTGTATGTTTTATCTACACCCATGGCGTATATGGTAGCAAATCATCAAGCTTTTTTCAAACTATTTCGGAGCGTATTCCGAAATAGTTGTCTTTTTTCGGAGTAAGCTCCTAAATAGTTTTTTTAACTGGTTGAAAATATGTGATTTATTTTTGAAAATGAAGATTTGTTGCTTTAATCGATGGATGAATCAGCACGCTGGATCCTGGCACCCGGCCAATTGACCTCAAGAGAACCCATTGATTTTTCTCGCTGGGCCAAACATAGCAGCGTGTACATCTCCAGCGTGACAGTCTCAGAATTATTAACTGGTGTTCATATGGCTAAAACACAGGCGATAAAAATGCGCCGCTCAGCTTTTGTTGAGTACATTATCACCAAAATAGCTGCTATTGCTTTTGACGATACGATCGCAAGAATACATGCTGAGCTACATGCACATTTAATAAAAAAAGGAAAAATGATCGACGCGCACGATCTCATCATTGCCGCTACAGCTATCCACTCCGGTTTTCCAGTGCTGACCAATAATGTTAGAGAATTTGAGCGTGTTCCTGGGCTCAAATTAATTGACGCTGAACCGGTCATATAATTGTACTATCTAATGCAAACACCTAGCGCCAAAGATTGGATTTGGCCAAATCAATCAAGCCGCTGCCTTCGCCGTTAAGAATGCTTTTACCCATGTATAAACTAAAACCAAACATTTCCTTGAAGGTAATGGTTGGCGGCATCGATAATTCCAGCCGATTAGTTTTCACATCAACCACAGCTGGTCCATCGTGAGATAATGCGGCCTTAATAGCCTCTTCAAGCGCTTGCGGATCATCTACACGTGCGCTGTGAATGCCTATGGCTTTAGTCATATCAGCAAAGTTTGGATTATCTAATGTGGTGGGTTGTTGATTAGCAAACCCTGCTGCTTTCATTTCCATTTCAACAAAACCGAGCGCGCCATTATTAAAAATAATAACTTTGATCGGCAATTGCTGTTGAAGCAAGGTAATGATTTCCCCCATCAACATCGTAAAACCACCATCACCACAAAAGGCAATGACTTGGCGTTTTTTATCGACGGCCTGCATACCTATTGCCTGCGATAAAGCATTTGCCATGGTGCCATGATTAAATGAGGTCAACAGTTTTCGCTTACCATTCATTTTCAAATAGCGCGCCGCCCAAATACAACAAGCGCCAACATCTGCCGTAAAAATAGCATCATCTGCTGCATGCTCACTAACAAGTTTGGCTACGTATTGCGGGTGAATAATTTTTTTTGTTGGTTGCGCTAATTTCTCGAGGCCTTCTCTCACTTTTTGATAATGTTTTACTGCCGCATCTAAATAATCTTTATCTTGCTTTTCGCCGACAAGTGGCAAAAGCGCTTGCAATGTCGACTTTACATCACCCACAACACCTTTTTCCAACGTGCAACGCCGTCCTAACTGAGAACCATCCAAATCAATTTGAATGATTTTAGCTTTTGTCGGATAAAAATCTCGATAAGGAAAACTCGTACCAAGCAACAACAAAACCTCGCAAGAGTTCATTGCAAAATAACCCGATGAAAAACCAATAAAACCCGTCATCCCAACATCATAAGGATTATCATAATCTAAATATTCTTTTGATTTGAACGTATGCACAGCGGGCGCTTTTATTTTTTCACAAAGCTGTTTAATCTCCTCTCGCGCATCTGCACAACCCGAACCACAAAACAAACTCACTGTTTTTGCTTCATTAAGCAAAGCGGCGATTTCTTGTAACTCTGCTTTTAGTGGCGTAACTTTAGATTGGCTATAAAAAAGTTTAGGCAGATAATGATCTTCGTCTATTTTTTTCAAGGCAATATCGCCAGAGAGCACAACGACAGCGACGCCTCTTTTAGAGACAGCAGCCTGCATAGCAAGCCCCAGCATTCTTGGCACTTGCTCGGGCGTTGACGCTAGCTCACAAAACACACTGCATTCTTTAAATAAAATTTCTGGGTGGGTTTCTTGAAAATAACCACTGCCAATTTCACCACTAGGAATATGCGCAGCGATCGCCAAGACAGGCGCATTATTTCGCTGACAATCATATAAACCATTAATCAAATGCAAATTGCCTGGGCCACAACTCCCCGCACAAACGGTTAACTTTCCAGTCAACAAGGCTTCAGCGCCAGCAGCGAAAGCTGCGCTTTCTTCGTGGCGCGTCGCAAACCACTCGATACCCTTCTGCTTATGCATGGCCTCAGTAATACCATTGAGTGAGTCACCTGCAACACCATATACGCGCTCAACACCAACCGACACTAAAGACTCAACAACAATTTCAGAAATTTTTTTACCAGACAACCCAAACATGTATAAGCTTCCTACATTAACTACAACAACCCTTCATAATCTTCAGCCAAACGATCAAGACTAATTTTATTAAGAAACAAGGAATAACACATCCAAGAACTCACTGCAGCAGCATCTTGAAATACCGGTGGAACATATTTAGGTGGCACAATAATGCCTTGCTCCATGAGATCTGCGTAAGTTCGCATATCTTCAAGCGCAATTTTGCCTAAAAACAAAAGTGGTATGCGATCTAACAAACCTTTGCTCACCGCCAAACGAATATAGTTGTAAATGGAAATAAACCCAACGTTATACGCTAAATCTTTAGTAAACGGTTGACCATCAGGCGTGCTGCCACGAAATACACGCATGGTATTATCATAAGCTTCTTCTTCATCAACGCCTTGTTCTAGATAGTAGTGATAAACCTCTAAGAAATTTGCACCCTCTTCTGCCATGCCAATAGCTTTAATACGCTGAACAATTCGATTTAATCGCGATGGAAATGAGGAAAACGTAAAAATTTCTGTAATCACTGCCAACCCCTCCTGTGTCACCGTGCCTGATGGCGGGGCCTTGCCTAAAAAGGTGCAAACAGGTTGTGATAATCCATTCAGCGTTGTGCCAACATGCACCCAACCTTCATGCACTTCTAACAAACGTAATTCGCGCTCAGAAAATTTGACATTTTTTTTCATGCGAATGCGATCGGCACCCGCTGCAGCATCGGCAACCATTTTATCATCCACTTCGACAAACACATTGTCACCATGATGTTTAAAAAAATGATCGAGCTTTTCTTGTAAGTGCGTGGCTGCTGTTTCAGCGTCAATACATTTTTCATCTTTTTTTGTATTTTCAGCATCTTTCATATGACTTAATGCTTTTAAAAGTGTCTCAGCCAACTCATTTACTGAAGGCCCGCCCACATAAAACACTTGGCTAGCACCGCCATAGAGCATTTGTGAATAGCGACCAAACTCTTTTGTCCCGCGCGCTTCTAATAAATCTAGTGCGACCAAATATTCCTGGCACATACGCGTCATGATGTGACCCACTTCGTTGTACTGCCCTAAGTGATTCACAATATCACGCTCTAGCTCTTTAAACTCTTCACGTTTATCATCTATTTTGTAAGCTAATTTATTTTTTTGATAATAGTCAGCATCAACCTTCGGCATTTTTTTGGCTTTATGCTTAAAAAAATCAGCTTTAATCTGATTGTCCCATTGGATTGAGTTTAGGATTTGAATTGGCCCCTGCGCCTGCACCACACGATCAGATAAGTTGCGAATGATTTGGTGCTCTTTAGGCAGTTTTTTTGAATGGTGTGACATCACAGCTCCTTTGCTTTGCTCAATCAATAGTACCGAACTTCTTGCTTTCACGAAAGGGCGAGCCGCTTGAATTTGCATATATTTTAGACTATGCTTAACTCATCTCATTGTTAAAAGGGAGTAAAATGATGAAGAAAGTATTAACGGTTATTATTGCTGTATCGGCAATTGCAGGCGCTAATAGCGCGATGTCAGTTGACTTCTTAGCAGATGCCGCACAGAACCAACCTGCTCAGCCGTACCACCCTCGCCACATGGGTGATCCTCACCGTTACCACAACCCCGTCGCACCGATGAACTTACCTGCGCCGAGCGTAAATGGTGTGAGCACAACCAGCTCAGGCTCATCAAGTGCGCCCTATAGAATCTATCGGAATAACGGCCTTTTGCATTACCCTTCGCTTAACCGTGAGCGCACCCACAGCGCGCCCAATGAAGCTCTCATAACGGGCCTGCCACCAAACCCGTCGACTATCAACCGACATCCGCAAGAACCAGCTAATGCACGTGGAGGTTACCAGAGAGGACTCACAGGGATACAGGAAGCCAATTTACACTCAGGTAGTGGCGGTGCGACAGCGGGGCGGCCACACTTTAGAACTCGCTCGAGCAGCAGCTCAAATATCGTGCGAGAAGATGACTGGATAATAGAGGATAGCCAGCCAGTTGTAAGTTTCAGCTAACCTATATCTAACGAGATAGTAGCTAACAAACTGTCTTACTAAATTTGAAGCAGGTCAAAACGGCCTGCTTTTTTATGAATTGAGCCAGCCGATAAGCCGGGTTCTGTCGAGGACAATCATTCATCTCGACTGCATGTCGCCATGCAGCTCCAGCAACCAACCCAGATGCAGCGCGGGTCACGCCAGTGCATCTCTATTCGGTCTTGCTCCAACTGGGGTTTGCCCTGCCACGACCATTACTGGCCGCGCGGTGCGCGCTTACCGCACCATTTCACCCTTACCTGACCACGCCAGATTGGCGTGGTCGGGCGGTATATTTTCTGTGGCACTTTCCGTCGGCTTACGCCGCCCAGGCGTTACCTGGCAGTCTACCCTACGGAGCCCGGACTTTCCTCCATCCGCTAGGCGGACAGCGATTGCCTGGCTGACTCGGGGCGCATCGTAGCAAATTTAGTGATCCTAATCAATCAAAATGTAAGCTATTAGTTGACATGATGTCAGCTATTTGCTAACATCAAGGCATGTACGAAATAATATTAACAAGAGCAGCAACTAAAGTATTTTTAAAATTAACACCTGTCATACGCAAACAAATTGAGAGAAAATTACAGCTGCTAGCAGAAAATCCTTATGGGGCTGTTGCAAACTGAATTTAGGCGAGCAATAACAAGGAAAAAATGAGTGAAAAACGGGAGTTTATACCGAATAAATGACCGTTTTGAGCGAGTTTTTGACAAAGTTAGTGCCGTATAAATTCAGCTTGCAGCAGTCCCATTATGCACAATTTAACGATGTTAAAAACCCACATGGCATAGCAGATTGTTTTAGATTAAGAATCAGCAACTGGAGAGTTATATACAAAACTGAAAACAAAAAAATGATTATTGAGGTTATTAAAATTGCTCACAGAAAGGAGATTTACCGATGAAACTGAATCCACAATTTATCAATGAAAAAGGGAAACCTGCTTTTGTTGTCATTAAATACCAAGATTATGAAACTTTAATGGATGCTCTAGAACATATTGAAGATATCCGTGACGTTAAACTAGCACAAGATGATGACAGCGAACGTCTACCACTCTCTCTAGTTTCTCATGTTGCTGACGGCGATAATCCTGTTAAGTTGTTTCGTGAGTTTCGTGGAATGACACAAACTGAACTTGCAAATAAAATAGGCGTCTCACGTCAGTATATTTCGCAAATTGAAAGCGGCGAACGCTTAGGTAGCGTTCGAGTGATGAAAAAAATCGCTTCGGTATTAAATATGAGCTTAAACGATATTATCTCTTAACCTTCAACGCCCGTTGATAAAGCTCATTTTTGCGGGCGCCGGTGATTTTGGCTGCCAAACTAGCCGCTTGTTTAACGGGCAATTCATCAAGCAAAATCTGTAAAACACGCTCGCCATCATTTTCTTGATTCGACAACACGGTACCTTGCACCAGCAGCACCATCTCACCACGTTGTTGATCACTATCTTGCTCAACAAATGCAAGCAACTCAGCAATAGTGCCCGCACGGATGGTTTCAAATTTTTTAGTCAGTTCACGCGCCAAAACAATTTGTCGCACCCCACCAAAAACCTTTTGCATATCTTGCAGACTATCAAGAATACGATGCGGCGATTCATAAAAAATCATGGTGCGTGTTTCGCTGCTTAAATGATTGAGTTGCGAGACTCTGCTGGCAGACTTAGCGGGCAAAAAGCCTTCAAAACAAAAACGATCACTTGGCAATCCTGCAGCACTTAAAGCAGTCACTGCTGCACATGCACCTGGAACAGGCACAATCTGAACATCATGTTCACGCAAAAACTTGACGACGTGATAACCCGGATCAGAAATAAGTGGCGTGCCCGCATCACAGATTAACGCAATCGATTGACCGGCCTGCAATTTATTTAATAACGATTCACAACGTTGTTTTTCATTATGATCATGCAATGATATTAATGGTTTATCGATGGAAAAATGTTGCAGCAACGGCCTTGAATGTCGCGTATCTTCAGCCGCAATCACATCAACATCGCGCAGCACATTAACAGCTCGCTCAGTCATATCACCCAAATTACCAATCGGTGTCGCAACAATGTAAAATATACCGGTTTTCATAGTGGTTTTTAAATGTTAAGCACTGGATCCCCGATCAAGTCGAGGATGACAACGGAAATCTTGAATAACATACAGCAAACAGCCACACAATCCAGACTCAGTTAAACAATTATAGGAGATTATTGCATGTTTGTGATTGACTTGCGAGCACCGAGTAGCGCAAACTTGCTGCGTGTTTACACTGAGTATAACAGAAACCTTACACAAAGACAGATGAAAACAATGGCAATAAAAACCCAACTCATTCAAGCCCCACTCGCCGGCTACTCTTGCGCACCGTTTCGTATACTTGCTCACCAATGGGGGCAACCCGACTTTTGCTGCACTGAAATGATTTCAGTAAAAACACTATTATTTAACAAAAAACCACAGACACGCTTCACCCAAAAAGATCCACGTGAAGGCAAACTTTGCTATCAACTTTCTTCAACTGTGCCCAACGAATTAAGCGAAGCCGTTAACCGCGTTGAGCAATTTGGTGCGGATGCAATTGATTTGAATTGTGGTTGTCCGATGCAAAAAATTCGAAGTAAAGGGGCAGGGTCAAAATTATTAGACGATCAAAAAAAATTGTTTGATTTAATTACAGCGATGCGCCAAGCCACAACACTTCCCGTATCCATTAAAATTCGCATTGACCCTCACAATCATCAATACAATCAGCAAATTGCTAAAACCGCTGAAGATGCCGGCGCTGATTTCATTATCGTGCATGGCAGGCACTGGAAAGAACGTTACGATACCCCCTGCCGACTTGATGTCATTGCCAATATTTGTGATGCAGTCAGCATTCCTGTCATTGGTAACGGCGATGTGCATGACACACAGAGCTATCAACACATGATTAACACAACCGGTTGTCATGGCGTGATGATTGCGCGTGCCTCGGTTGGCAAACCCTGGATATTTGCCCAAATCCGTGCCGAGCTTGCGGGTAAAACCTTCGCACCACCCACAACCAAACAAATCGGCGAGATGTTTGTCCAGCATGTGAAATATTTAATGGAGATCGAGCCTGAAAAAGTCGCTGTGTTACAATCGAGAAAGCTTGGTAAATACTATGCAAAAGGTGTGTTAGGAACCGATGCCTTCCAGCAACAGCTCAATCAGTGTGAAAAACTTGATGAGCTTGAAGCAATCGTAACCGACTATTTTAACTGAAATCAAACAAATATTCTCATTATCAAGCCGCGTTATGTAGCTTATCAAAGTCAATCTTTTTTAACTTATTTTTTATCTGTTGATTACTGTGCCAAAGATCATATTGCGCCTGCATCTGCAACCAGCTTTCCGGACTGCGTCCTAGAACAGCAGACAACCTTATCGCCATATCAGGAGAAATACTGCTTTCTTCTTTTACTAAGCGATTAAAAGTTGAGGGGGATACACCCAACTGTTGCGAAACAAACCGTTCACTGATCTCAAACGGTAACAAATATGTCTCCCGAATAAATTCACCTGGGTGGGGTGGGTTATGCATGTTCATTAGTGATAGTCCTCATAATTCAAAACAAATACATCGCCATCAATAAACTCAAACGTAAGTCGCCAATTTTTGTTGACTGAAATAGCCCACAAGCTTTTTTTACTACCTTTTAATTGATGCAATTTGTAACCTGGGATATCAACATCCTCGATAGACTGAGCAGTATTCAAGGCTACAAGCTGCATCCGCAATCGATTTTTATGCCTAGCTTGAATACCGTTCATTTTTCCCTTTTCATAAAATAGCTTAAGTCCTTTGTGCTTGAAATTTCTTATCATCGCCCCCATTGTAGCGCGTCGCGCAACACAAGTCAAGCGTTATATCAACCCAAAGAGGCACTTGCCCTGGCGAGCTGAGCATGGTATTAAATAACCAGCAAATCCAATCAACAAGGGGACCCCATGAGCATCGATAGTTTAAAAACAAAAAGCACGCTAACAGCCGCTGGCAAAGAATATGACTATTACAGCCTGAAAAAAGCTGAGCAAAAATTGGGCGATCTATCCAAGCTCCCCTTCACCCTAAAAGTATTGCTCGAAAACCTGCTCAGGCATGAAGACGATCACACAGTGAAACCCGATGATTTTTCAGCGTTTGCACAATGGCTAAAAGACAAAAAATCGACGAAAGAAATTGCATACCGCCCAGCTCGCATCTTGCTACAAGATTTTACTGGCGTGCCTGCGGTTGTTGATCTTGCGGCCATGCGCGATGCGATGCATGCAATGGGTGGCGATCCAGAAAAAATTAACCCGCTTTGCCCTGTGAACTTGGTAATTGACCACTCAGTGCAAGTCGACGAATTTGCGTCGAAAAAAGCGTTTAAAGACAATGTAGAAATTGAAATGGATCGTAACCGTGAACGCTACGAATTTTTGCGTTGGGGACAAGAAGCATTTGACAACTTTACCGCGGTTCCACCAGGCACGGGCATTTGCCACCAAGTCAATTTAGAATATTTAGCCAAAGCAGTTTGGCACAGCGAACAAGACGGAAAACTTGTTGCCTACCCCGATACATTAGTTGGCACAGACTCGCACACCACAATGATTAATGGATTGGGTGTATTAGGCTGGGGTGTTGGTGGTATTGAGGCAGAAGCAGCCATGCTGGGTCAGCCCGTTTCGATGCTTATTCCTGAAGTTGTCGGTTTTAAAATGACAGGCAAATTGCCTGAAGGCGCAACAGCAACTGATTTAGTGTTAACAGTCACACAAATGCTTCGCGAACACGGCGTTGTTGGTAAATTTGTTGAATACTACGGCCCTGGTTTGAAAGATCTGCCACTACCTGACCGAGCAACGATCAGCAACATGTCGCCTGAGTATGGTGCAACTTGTGGCTTTTTCCCCATTGATGATATCACACTGGCTTATCTAAAATTATCAGGTCGCGATGATGAAACCATTGCGCTTGTTGAAGCTTATGCAAAAGAACAAGGCTTATGGCGTCACGATGATGTTGAACCAACGTTTAGTTCGTCACTTGAACTTGATTTGTCAACAGTCAAGCCTAGCATTGCTGGCCCTAAACGCCCGCAAGATCGTGTGCTTTTATCTGACGCGCCTTCTGCATTTGAAAAAGCAGCAAAAGATTATTACAAGCCTGAAGAACAGGATAAAAAAGTAAAAACTGAAGAGGGTTTTTCCATGCATCATGGCGATGTTGTGATTGCTGCTATTACAAGCTGCACAAACACATCAAACCCAAGCGTGATGGTTGCAGCAGGTTTAGTGGCGAAAAAAGCCCTAGAAAAAGGCTTAACCTGCAAGCCTTGGGTCAAAACCTCTTTGGCACCTGGATCAAAAGTTGTGACAGAATATCTAGAAAAAACTGAATTGCAGCAATATCTTGATAAGCTTGGCTTCAATCTCGTGGGCTATGGCTGCACAACATGTATTGGTAACTCAGGCCCCTTGCCTGAGGCTGTTAGCCAAGCTATTAGTGACAATGACTTGGCAGCTTGTGCTGTGTTATCGGGCAACCGAAACTTTGAAGGCCGCATTCATCCTCAAGTTAAGGCGAATTGGCTGGCTTCACCACCGTTAGTGGTTGCTTATGCATTAGCGGGCTCACTGCGTGTTGATTTAACACAATCACCTTTAGGCACCAGTCAGGATGGTAGCCCTGTTTATTTAAAAGATATCTGGCCAACCAATGCTGAAATTGCGAAGGAAACCGCAAAAGTCGATGAAGATATGTATCGTGAGCAATATGCTGATGTTTATACAGGCAATAAAGAATGGAACGACATTGATGTTGAAAAAAGTGAAACCTATCACTGGAAAGATGATTCCACTTATGTTCGCCTACCGCCATTCTTTGAAGGGCTTACAACAGACATACCAGAGAAAACTGAAATTAAAGGTGCAAACATTCTTGCGTTACTTGGCGATAGCGTAACAACCGATCACATTTCACCAGCAGGCGCATTCAAGCCTGATAGTCCTGCGGGTTTGTATTTGCAAAAACATGGTGTCGAGCAAAAAGACTTTAACTCATACGGCTCGCGTCGCGGTAATCATGAAGTGATGATGCGCGGCACGTTTGGCAATATTCGCATTCGCAACGAAATGGTACCCGGTGTTGAAGGTGGGTTCACCAAACACTTGCCTGGCGACAAAGTGATGCCCATTTACGATGCTGCAATGAAATACAAAGAAGAGAAAAAACCGTTAGTCGTGGTTGCCGGAAAAGAATATGGCACTGGCTCGTCACGTGATTGGGCTGCAAAAGGGACTATTTTGCTTGGCGTTAAGGCTGTACTTGCCGAAAGCTTTGAGCGCATTCACCGCTCTAATCTGATTGGTATGGGTGTGCTACCCTTGCAATTCAAGGAAGGCACTAACCGACAAAGTTTAAAGCTCACTGGCAATGAAACCATTGACATTCTTGGCTTAAACAATGACATGAAACCTGGCATGGACATTAAAGTCGTT
Organism: Legionellaceae bacterium; assembly: GCA_002707695.1. Lineage (GTDB taxonomy): Bacteria > Pseudomonadota > Gammaproteobacteria > UBA12402 > UBA12402. The sequence goes on along the minus strand of PANR01000051.1, from coordinate 6,288 downwards.
ATTCATTATGCAGATGACAAAACTGAAGAAGTCGACATGCTATGCCGGATCGATACACAAAATGAAATGGAATATTATTTTAACGACGGCATTTTGCAATATGTCTTAAGAAAGATGGCAAAAGAGGCATAGCCCCAGAAATCAAACTGATTGGCGCCAGCATGCTTGCCCTTCTCTCACCGTCAAGCATGCTGGTAAGCCAAGTACTCACAAGTGCGCCTCTTTCACACACCTACCCGCTCGGCTCTTATTTTTTTTGCCGGGCTTGAGCTCCATCCTAATGAAACGATTGGGTGACACAACCCTTAAAAATGAGGGGGATAAAGGTACATTTTCTGGGCAAATAATAAACACATTTTAAAGCTATGCGGGACTTTTTATCGGAAGACGACGTGATTTTAGCCGGAATATGTTAACATGTCGCCGAATGGGCGTGTTGGCCCAAACGTTACTAACTATTATAGCACTGAGGAAACTGTTATGGATGCAGGCTCTTCTCTCATCAAGCACATCAAAAATATTGATGACATACACTCAGCTGATGATTGCAAAAAGTATTTAGACGATCTAAGCGATGAATTTAACATCGCGCATTACTGGTATATGACCGTTGATAAAAAACCAGAAGCTGTCAATCAACATGGCATTAACCCAAAAACACTCATCAACAATTATCCAAAAGAATTTGTAGAAGATTATGTAGATAACAATCGCTTCAAGATTGATCCCGTCGTTTTACATTCTCTTGACATGCAAGAAGGCGTATCACTTTGGGATGAATTATTTAATCGTGACACGCTGACTGACGACCATGCTGGGCAATTAGAGTGGGCGGCGCAATATAACATCGAAAATGGTTTATCAACCATGATTGATCATCCGACACACTTTACGATGCTTCATCTTGCATTACCAAAGAATTTTGATCGTAAAGCGTCAAGCAATGAAAAACAGCTGGTTAAACAAATTCTTCCTATTACGTACATGATATCGAAGCAATTGCCAATTTCCAACGATCAACAACTAGAATGCCGTTTGAGTAGCCGTGAAAGTGAGTGCCTCGAATGGGCCGCGAGAGGCAAAACCGTCTGGGAAACAGCAGCAATTATAGGTATATCAGAGAATACTGTCAGAGAATACTTGTCAAACGCCACAAAAAAGCTCATTGCTTCTAATAAAACTGAGGCTGTCGTCAAAGCAACCCTCCTTGGCGCGATTGACCAACAATGTCTTATTGATTTCTGGCAAGATCCCAGCTCAACTCAACTAGCCGATTAATTATCGTTTACCACTGGCAACACCAGCAATGATTGCCTTTGGATTTTTCGATAATATTTTTGATGCCGCCCCCTCCAGCTCAACCATGTCATCTGGCGATTGACGAAGGCCATCACAAACACTTTGATAGTATGACGTTGTCAAAGGAAGGAATGATTTCGCAAAAAAATGGATGCGTGGTGTTGAAGATGAAAAACTAAAATTATTTCGCAAAGCAAGTGCTGAATCACTCTCAGGGAGAACAACGTCTGTCACCTCAGGTAATTGCGTTTTTAACTCGTCGCGTAATGATTTAGCAAGAAATTGCAAACTATCAGCATCAACCAAATCAAAGTGCACCAAGCCCTTTTCTCGAGACAAATATTTAGAAAAATTTTGACTGCAGACAATGCTACCAGGGTAAAATAAGCAAGCATCGCCAACATTGCGTAATTTACGTGCCACTTCAGGAATAGTTGGCCTACCGCCCAAATTCAACCCAGGTGGGGTTTGTTGATCACCATAGGGCCTCTCCCAAGCCTTCGGTACAACAACGATGACATTAAAATCTAAATCATAATCTTTTGCCAACAACGCTTTTATTTTTTGTATGCTCTCAAACAACTCAACTGATCCGTAAGTAATCAAGGTTGGTCGCTCCGATAAAACATCCTTTTTCACTAATTTAGAAAAAAAATGAAATATGGATCGATCGATTAAACTACCGGTAGGATTTTCACCCTCCATTTTAAGAAAAAACTGGGGGCGAATTTTCTTTAATGAAGTGCCACCGACTTTAATACCTTGCCCTGATAAACTGGAAGATTCTTTTGAGCTCACAATAATATTGCGCATTGCCCCGGGATTAGTTCGCGCAAGCTTTTTTCCCATCAGCAGCCCGTATCGCACATGCACACCAAAGCACCCTAATGTTGTAAAGATACGCTGTGTTGTGGCATGTCTAGATTGCGTCGTTAAATTCACATTAAAATAATCAACAGGATTGTGTTGAGCTGAATTACGATATGTGACGCAACGATTAAAATCGATGGGTGTGTGAAATGCAGGTGAAATTGACGGGAAAAATTCATCATAAAGCATTTTCATACCATCATTATCCATAGCAATATGATGATCAGCGCATGGAATCACCTCTGAATCACCAAACCCACTCAGCCTTGTTTTCACCAAACTTGTACTCTCAGGCATGGTCGAAAAATCAAAAATATGAGGATAGGTGTCATGCTTAATTTCACCTACCATAATGGGCATAAGTGGATATGAAGTACCTCCTGATGAATAACGCCTAGTTGAGATTGCGGTTAAACTCACCGTAGATAAATCACCTGATAATTCAGGTAAACTTGATTGCAATATTTCTTTGTTTCTTGAGCCTGTCAGCATAAAAATATCAGGCGCACTATACAATCCACCCTCAACACCAACCAACAGCTTCGCATCCCTCATCATCACTTCAGCATTTGCTGAAACAATTTCACATCCACGCTGCTGGGCAAGTAAACGATTGGTATTAGAGAGTTCAGCGGGATTCACCACATAGCCATCTTCATGAACCCAAAACAGCGTATTATCCGGAAAGCTAAATTTAAACTCTGGATAAAGCGCCTGCAACTCAGCTTCTGATAGTTGGTGCAAGTCTTGATAAGATGATGCTTTTAATTTTTGAGCAAGCGGCGTACCTTCGCTTGCTACAAATAATACGCCTGGCTTTGATAGCATAAATGAAGTTTCAGAAAACTGGTTACGATCTAACAACATATCAATTGCTGCTCGTGATCGATGATAGCTCGCCACATCTTCTTCCACAGCCAACCTAACCAGCCGGCTTTCATCATTATGACTACCGAGATCTTTTGGATCATGCGCTAGCATAACATCTCGACATCGCTTCGAGAGCTCAACTGCTGCCGCGCTGCCAACAGGGCCGCCTCCGATAATTATTTTTGATCGAGCTATAATGCTTTTAATAACATGCATACTTACTTACCTCCTAAATAAAATCACTTAATATCGCGATGCTGATATCACTGAAATCACTGCGTCACTGTTTTTTGACCTTATATCATTAACAAGGCTTAATGCAGCACCTGTACTCAAGCCAACGCTTAACTTACCACTACCCATAAGCTGTCGCTGATAATGCGACGCCACTGTCCTAGTAAAAAACGAAGTGCCATAACCAAAAAATCGATTTTCATCAAAATAATTTTTATACTTTCTCGGATCAGTAAGGCCATCAATCTCTCCTGAGTTTGCAGGCCGTGTATGGATACGAACTGATGCGGGCATGAACCGAAATAACCCTGTTGCAGTAGCGCCTGTCCCCGTTGCTAATACAACATCTGTTACATCTGGCAATTGATGATATATTTCTTCCGCCGTATCTTGGTGAGACAGCACGTGCGATTCATCATGTTGTTGATCGATGAACACTCCGTTTTCAGTCTCGCCTATTTTTTTTGCCACTCTAATAGCCACATCAAAGTTTTCATCTACATAAATTAACTCATTACCACGCGAAACATCTGAGTCAAAAATATCATCATCACTCTCTTCTTTAACAAGCACATCAGGCTTTTTTTCCAATGTCTTTATTGCGGGCTTTATTGAATAATTTCTTGGTGTAACTACCGTTAAACCAATTGAAATATTAAAATACGATTCAACTACCGCTTTAATCAAATACATGGATAAACCATACGAGCCAGATGTTGCCAAAACTAACCGTGTACCATCTTCAACAATACCATTGCGCAATTTATCTAATAATACATAAAGCGCCACCCTATCTTTTATAGATCCTGTAGGATTTTCACCTTCAGTTTTTAAAAACACATTATCTGCAATTTTTATGATGGGCGTTCTACCAATTCTTGATAATATATGGTTATTCGTAAAAAATTGACTATACTCAGGGAAACTTCTTTCAATAGCCGACTCAAAATAATTTTCCTGCGCCAAACTAGAATGCTTAGCTGCGACACGTGCACTGAAAGCTAATTTTTTATGAAGTTGAGTAAAAGTACGTTGTACTAATTGGCGAGATGCAAGTAACATAAAACCCCCTTTTTATTATTTTAATTTGGTTAATTTTTTAAAATTAAACCAATTATTATTTTTCAAACCCATCAAGTTGTCATCCAGCATGCTTATTATTGATATTGCATGCTGAAGACTTGAAAAAAGGCATATTATTATTTTTTCCTAATCTCGGGGCGAATGATACTGAGTTTGTTTAGACGAAAACAATCCGTAAAAGATCTAAAGAAAAAATAACCAGTAAGATTTTAGGGGGTGTTGATAATTGATGGGCTTAAACAACATTTAAGGTCAGAGAAATTGCTGATTGAAAAATCAATTGGACAATTGCTCTCTCCCTCCTGGCCATAACCATAGGCGGCCCAGCAAAACGGTACGCCACAGTTTTTTGCAAATGCTCCGTCTGCAGATAAGCTATCTCCTACCATGAGCACTTCTTCTCTTTTAACATCGTGATAACGTGGCAAAATTTTCTTATTAAATATCAGTGGATCAGGTTTATGAGCCTGTCCTGGGCGGTCGCCATATAACTCGACAAAACAGTCTTTTATCCCGAGACGCTTCAGTGTTTCATCCAACTGACCAGCATCTTTTTTACTGACAACGAACAGGTGCTTATCTTGTCCACAGAGCGCTTTCAACGTCTCCTCAACCTCAGGATATAGCTGAGTATGCTCAACGTCAAATTCTTGATAGGCCTCAACAAAAATCCGAACAGCATTCTTTAGCCACTTCTCATCCTGCGCCTCCACTGGATACATCTCAGCATATGCTTCAGGTGCTGAGCGGCCACGGCGCAAAAAATCGACAGCTCGTAATCGAGCATCTGCAAATGTTGGGATGGGCTTCATCTCTAGCTGAACTGCAGTTCGTCTAATTGCATGGGCTGCTGTTATATCTGTTCTGAACAAAACACCATCAGCATCAAACATCATCACGCGCGGCTCCCTATGGTATGAACCACGTTCAAACAAACGGGGCACTTTTCTTCTTGCCTGAGAGCTGACTTGTGAGAATAGTCTCATGCGCTTACATCCTTAGTTCCAGTGCAATAGTGTTTTTGATTGAAAGACACACAGCATCAACTAACAACCCCTGGAGTTTACAACAGCTTACCTAAAAGTGAACCCCCCATTTTTTAGGGGTTGTTCATTCACCGCTCGGTCTATAGAGTGCCGAAAAAAATGATAATGGTCGATAAGCTGTGAGGACTAAGTTGTTACCATGGATGTGCAGAACCTGTCAAAAAAATATCTGGATGATATTCAAAAAATTCGATCCCAACATGAGTGTGATGCGTATCTACGATCGTTAACGTCAACATTTCATATCAAATATTATTGGTACATGACGATAGCAAAAAACGCTGAATTATTTGATAATAATCATGCACACCCCGGTATTATTATTAACAATTATCCAAAAGAATTTACTCAAGACTACTTACGAAATTCCCGGCTTGCAGTTGACCCAGTAGTTCAAAACTCAATAGCCGCTCAAGAGGGAGTCTTACTTTGGGACGACTTATTTAATCGAAAAAAATTAGATGATGAGCATTCGCTTCAACTTGAATGGGCAGCAAGCTACAATGTTGAAAATGGTGTATCAGTCATGATTGATCATTCGAGATATCTAAGCATGCTACATCTGGTACTGCCAAAAACATACGATCATTCTGCAGCAACAACTGAAAGGCAATTGATTAATAACATTTTTCCTATCGCCTACCTTATCTCAAAACAACTCGATCGCTGTACGCAAAGCAGACAAACACGATCTCTCAGCGCACGCGAAACCCAGTGCCTAGAATGGGCAGCAAGAGGAAAAACTATTGATGAAACTGCTGCAATTGTCGGCCTTAAATCGCCAACCATAAGAGAATACCTGACCAATGCAACCCGTAAGCTCGGCGCAGCAAACAAAACTGAGGCTGTAGTCAAAGCGGCATTGACTGATGCGATCGAAAAAGAG
>PANR01000050.1 GCA_002707695.1 Legionellaceae bacterium | reverse complement strand
TGTAAATTTTTCTTTCGGCTTATTCTGGAAAGAAAAACGAGCCGTAATGCCCCCTCACGCTTATGTGATTTTTTATCATTAGTCAGCTGAATGCTCGGCAAATTGCCCGCAAGCATGATACGAGCATTTGGAAAAACAGATTTAATATCAATCTCTTCACTTTTGCTCGTAGCATGCCAAGTGATTTTTTTATACATGCCTAATAATTTTGCGAGTTTTAAATAAATATTTTTCTTGATTGATTTGAGACGAAGTGCTCCTCGAGAAAATTCTCCTCTCGGCGCAAGCAATATTTTAATATTTTTCAATCGCCCGATGTATTGTAAACACAGCAGTTTGATGGAAAAGTGCCATGAAAAAAAACTATTAAGGTAGATGATTTGAGGAGAAACCTCATCAACAATACGCTTCATGTTTGAAAATGTCAGCTCGGCGGGCGACAAATAGTGAACATTCACCTCGTCAAGCTTAGTTGGCAAGCTTGGATAGGGTTCACCGTCCCCCCAATCACGATCACGCGTGACAACAGAGAAATTAACATCATTTTTCAACGCATCAACTAGGCCCGCCAGTGAACGAATAGGACCACCTGCCTTTACGCCCGGCAGATAATAATCAGAAAAAATAAGAACGCGGGGCTTAGTCATGCTTTCTCACCGCCTTCCAAGCCGCTCTTATCAGCGCCGTAACTTTATCTCGCTCAACGAATAGCATAGCCAAATATAAAAAAATAAAACTTGTGGCCAACCAAAATCTATTGGCAAGCAAATGATTCAATAAATAGATAATGATAGCAATGAGTAACGGCAAAAGAAACAATGAAAGCGCATCAAATTTTGCCCCATGAATAAGCAGCCTGATCACCATATAGAAATACCCAAATGCAAAACCAAGCGAAAAAAACATCATGGCATGTGCAATGCTTGGAAACAACAAGGTCAAGCCAGCAAAAAACAGCAAGGCCAACAAATAGCCTTGTGTTGCATAGACCTGCTTCCCTACACTATAACAAGCATCTTGCAGATTAGCATATAGAATAGAAAACATAATTAAAATGGCTGAATATGAAAATAAAACGCCTGCGCTCTGCCACTTCGTGCCATAGATTAGATGAAAAATATCAGCGCCAAAGAAATAAACAACAAAAACAACGGGAAACATTAGACGAATAGCCGCATAATTTAGCCAATAAATTTGCTGGCCGAGCGCTTTAATATCATGACGATAATGGGTCAGATAAGAAAAAACAACATCCTGAGTAAAGGGTTTTAATAATTTAATTGGCAAGTAAGATAAATAGCGAGCCTGATAAAAGTAGCCTAACAGGAGCTGACCAAACAAGGCGTGGATAAACAAATCAGCAAAACGATAATAGACTATCGCCATTCCATTGGCGATCGCCGTCTTCACACCAAAATGAAATTTAGACTTTAACTTCATCGTAAAAAATCTTAATCGAAATGAAAAGCCACCTAGCTTCATAGCCAACATTAACAATATAAGCGCCTGCAATAACTCCCTTAGCCCCAGAGACCAAATTGAACGGGTTGAGTAGGCGACCATAATGGCAATAAATACACTGCCCGATGATGCCAAACCTCTTAACAATGATGAGCATTTATAATTTAATGCTTTTTCTAAAGGCGCTAAATAATTATTTGCTAAATTTAGCACCCCTTGCGAAAAACATAAAATAACTAACATAACACCATATTGATACCCATAAAAATCTACCATCGGGACAAACAATAAAACGCCTAACAATGTAAATGCACCCAGCGTGATTAATGCCAAAGAAATACAGGCATTAAAATCATGCTGCCTTCCATCGCTATAAATGAATGCCTGAGATACCGAAAATCCCATAAAAATGCTTATCACCTCCCTGATGGCGAATACAAAAGCAAACAAGCCAAAATATTTAGGAACAAGCAATCTAGCCATGACGATCTGGCCAATAAAATTAATCGCAAAAAAGAGGTAGGTGGTACCTGCCGCCCAAAAACTTGCTCTGATAAATCGATTGGTTATGCTCATCCAGCATGCTCTGTCAAAAAATTTTCAACGTCGATAATATACATCCCACGATAACCTTCATGAACTGAGTCAATACAAACCTGCTTTCCAGATGGGCTCCACCGAGGGTGCAAGTCACAACGGTAAGGTGTTTGGTATATTTCCTCAGGAGTAAATAGCTTGGCAATTGGATAACGGATAGACTTAGTCATGTCATATAGCATTAATTCACGTTGACTTGATTGATCAAGACAGATGGTATCATTCAACATCCAACGCGCATTGTGCGCAAATGTAAAATGCCCTCCGCCCTCATTCGCAGGAATTTTCTCAGCAAATGTACTTATTTCACCTGAATTAATGTTAATCATTAAAAACTCATCGCCATAAACTTTATTCCTAACTATATTAGGTACACCAACCTTTCTCACCAAATTAATCAGCGGCTTCAATAGTTTAGAAAAAGAAGCTTTCTGTAAATTCGCTACCAGCTGTTTTTTTCTCCCCCATATAGCAATATGCTGATTATCGTACCAATCAGCATGGGATGCCATGCCTGTATCAAGCAAGCATTTCAATTGCTCGCCATGCGCATTGCAGCAAAATAATCGTGAAAAAACGCCGCCATCAGGGGTCAATGAACGCAATAAAAATACTATGTTACGATCATCTGATGAAAATAAAATATGGTCTACCCAGCTACTGCTAGCCTGTTTGGGATCGATGAAGTCATGAAAATCATCTGTCGTTAACACAACTGACGACTTACCTGTATTAAGATCAATCCGAGAAACCAGGACACTTGAATCATTGCTCTTTGCACCTTCATAACCATAACCTGGCCTCAACCGATGAAGTCTGCCGAAGTCAACACCCATGGCTAACTGTTTGTCATGAGAAACCGCATAAATCGCTAATTCATGCCGATGCAATTGCTCACCTGAAAGGTTCGCAACAACTGATATCGCTCGGCCACTATCAAGGTCATTATAGATAAAAGTGTCTTTACTTAGCCATTGCAACATACACCCCTGTTGAAAGTTCCAAGCTGAGGTTGTTAATAAATCACCTGGCTGGCCTGAATCTAAATCGATAATACCGATCGTTAATTTTTCACCTGTTTCAGGCAAACGACCGTTCACAGTTGTTTTTGTATAGAGCATTCTATCTTCAACATCATTCCAGGGAGATTTATCATAGTACCCAAAAAAACAATGTTGATTGATAGGCGTTATCCTTTTAAGCTCAAGCATGGGAAACTTCTCTCATAATAGACTTAACAGATTCAACACCCAATTGATAGTTCCACTGACTGACTGTGCTCAACGCCTTTTCCGACAACCTTGCTCTAACTGCTTGATCAAAAGCCACTTCCTTCATCGCCAAGACGAGCGAGTTAACATCACCTGCTTTAAACACCATACCATTTTGTCGATTAACAACCAAGTCATTGGCCGTGCCGACTTTATCAGAAACGATCACAGGCAAGCTAAAATTCATCGCTTCATTGACTACTTTTGGCGATGGATCAAGCAATGAGGGCAAAACTAACAGATCAGACGACTTGAAATACGCATTGATCAACTCGTGCGACTTAAAACCATCGAAACGAACCTGATTTTCAAGACTCAACGCTTTAACCTGATCTTTCAATGCTGCCATCATCGAACCGTCTCCCACATAAACCAAACGTATTTTCGTTTTACAAAAATGTGACAGGGCCCTCAACAACAAATCAGGCTGTTTTCTAGGCTCTAAACGACCCACATATAACATCACGACTTCATCTTCAGCAAACCCCAATCGACCCCTTTCTTCTTGTCTGTCCAAGTTAGCAGCAATGGCCTGAAAATATTCATTATCAACGGCACAAGGCATAAAATATAAGGATCGACGCGAAGCACCATAATGACAATAATATTCAGCATTTTTTTTATAGCTATACAAAAAATAATCAACTCGGTTGAAAAAAGTTTTTACGTAAACTTTTTTAATTATCTCTTTAAAGAAAGATCGCTTTGCCAGCAAATCACTTTCACCTTTAAAAATAATTTTTTTACCCAAGATCTTAGCCGAAATCAAAGCAATCCATGCGCTAAAGTAGTTGTAACCAAATATGAGCACAGCATCACACTGGCTATTTTTAATTTTGGAAAACAAACCAAAATTGATAAGCCCCCAAAACGTTGGACCTGGTTTTAATGAAATATTTTTTAAAAAAGAATGCTTATAACCATTTAACAAACTTTTATCATAATGCATTGGAAATGATTGGCTTGGACGATAGCGTGCAGAAAAAACATCCCAAAGAAAACACACCTCAACGTCAAACTCTGTGGAATCGGCAAGTTTTTTATAAATGGGCACATGATAATTAACAGGATGTGTATTGATAATTAATAATTTCATAACAAAGCCACCAATTTTTACCTGCCCATAAGCATATTTATGAGCGCCTGGACTCGCTGCACATAATTTTCTTTAGAAAAATATTGAATTTCTTCGGGAACCACACCTTTTTCTCGGCTCAACCCACGATCTATTGCTGACAACAGTTCATTAGGTTGATGCGGATCAACCAACTCGCCCAGCCTTCCATTAAGCAACGCATCACGGCTCCCGTCTAACTTACTTCCAATAACTGGCACGCCGCAAGCAAGCGCTTCTAAATATACCAAGCCAAAGCCTTCACCCCAGCCTGGCATCACAAATAAATCAACTGAACGATAGAGATCGACTTTTTCTGATTCAGGAATATAACCTAGAAACCTTACGTGGTCACAAATACCCAGCTGCTCTGCTTTTTTCTGTAAACGCGCGCTATCATTTCCCTTCCCTGCAATTAAATAAACCAGATTAGGGTATTTTTTAATGAGCTTAGAAATAAGCTCTAAAACTTCATCAATCCCTTTGTATCTTTCTGCTTGGTCTAAACGTGCCAGCGTTAATATAGTTTTTTTATTCTGCAATTGATGCCTCTTAACAAATAATTGATCGCTAACGCCGGGTGAGAAACGGGCTAGATCAATCATGTTGGGCAACACAGTAACTGGTTTGTTCTTTATCCATAAAGCAATCTTATTTTTGGAAAAATCACTCACTGTAATAACAGCATCAACTTTTTTTGAAAACAATCGCTTCAAATAACCTTTGGGCTCTTTCCAAACCTCAATGCCATGAGTATACAAAATTAATTTTGAGCGCGACACCTTAGCAGCAACATAAGCTATGGATATCAAATTAATATGGCCACAAATCACTAAATCAAATTTTTTGTTTTTTATCAGGACATAAATTAAGGTTAATAAATAACTAAGTTTTCCTGAAGACGCAAAGCGAATATTGCTAATTTTGTCGTCAATCATCTCGCTTTCAAATGGAAAGTCAGTCAATCGTGACAAAACCACAACCTCATCAATAGAATCAACTTGTGCTAACGCATCGAGGAAATCTCGATTAGCTTGTGCTATTCCGCCATGTGCGCCATAAGCCCCTGGTGTTACTAGCAAAACATTTGACATGATACTCGTCCGAAGCCCCTTTGACACCTAAGCGAAAAATTATACACAAATACGAGCTTTTTGACCAAATTATATTTTGCAACAAGAGAAATTTTCTCTTACACTACCAGAGTTGAACAAGCTTCATTTTGAGGATTTCCATGCTACCAAACAATTTTCAACCCAGGCAAGCCGCTAACCTTATACGATTGGGCAAAAATCATGACGGCGGCTATTTGGTTGACAAATCATCTGTGCTAGAAAGTGACTACCTCCTTAGCTTTGGCATCTCTGTTGACTGGTCGTTTGAGGCACAATTCTATGGTGTTAAAAAAGTGCCAATTGCAGCATACGATGGCACGGTTAATTTAACATTTTGGCTTTTCTTAGTCATCAAAAGTGCCATCAAGGTGTTTATCCCTGGTAAAAAAGGAAACTTTTTTTCAACCAGCTCAAAAGCATTGAATTTCTATCGTTTTTTTTCGAAAAAAAATCGCCGGTTTTACTCTAAAATGATTGGCATGGGTGAGCAGCGTCTCAATCTAGACGAAATCATGCGGCAAAACGCTAACCCACGAAATGTTTTTTTAAAAATTGACATTGAAGGTGCTGAATATCAAATTTTAAACCAAATAATTAAACACCAAAATCACCTTACAGCACTTGCCATCGAGTTTCACGATGTATCAAAACATCGCGCCCAAATCGAGCAATTTATCAAGACGTTTACGCTTGAGCTCATTCATGTGCATGCAAACAACTATGGAAGCGTTGATCCAAATGGAGATCCAAACGTGCTTGAGATGACATTTGCCAAAACTATTCGCCCTACTGACAAAGGCATAGTCAACCATCTGCCTAACAAGCTTGATCAGCCAAATGATCCCAGCGCACCAGAGATATCGCTGCAATTTGGGACAGAAAACCCTAACAACCCGCAAAGCCTTTCTACGCGCCTGAAACAAAAGAGCGATACACGTATTTAGCCCAATCTTTTAAATCAAACGCCCGATTAGCGTTCTTTTCACCCAACAACCATGCCCTGATTGGCACAAAAAAACCGGTTTTTTTTCGTGAAGTAACCTCGTTCGGCAATGGAGTAGATAGTGCAGAAAAAATTTCTTTTTTGCTAATTTTTTCGGGGAAATGATTTAAACAATATTGAAACAAAGGCAAATCAAGATACGGTACACGCACTTCAACTGAGTGGGCCATCCCCGCCCAGTCAGCGTCCCGCAGCAATTGATTTCGTGTATAATTTGTCAACTCCAAGGCCGTTAGTTTATTTTTAGTTGTCGAGACGTTGGCTATTGACTGTTTAAGCTGGGCTAAAGGGTTTAACTGTTTTAAGCCAAGCTTGATTAAGCTACCCACCAAAACTTTTTTTAGTTGCCAAGGCATGAAAAGCGCGCGATTCAATAAATAAGCACGTTGATAATCATTGGCGTACTCGATCAAACCTGCGCTTTTGTTTAACCAGGGCGCGGTAATATACCGCAGGAATCGACCCAAACCAGGAATAAAAGACAACACACGACAATAACGAAGCATGGCTGGGATTCGCTTAAATGTGTTATACCCAGCAAAAATTTCATCCGCCCCCAAGCCAGAGAGCGCAACTTTTAAACCAGCTTTTTTCGCGGCCAAACTGACAAAATACATATTAACGCCATCAATAGTCGGCTGGTCCATTGATGACAACAAATTCTTAAGCTCACGATGAAAATCTTGCTGATTGAGCCAAATTGTTTGATGATCAGTTTGATAGCGCTCAGCAAGCACTTCGGCCAACGGGACTTCATCGTAACGTGTTCCACGATACTCTTCAAAACCAAGCGTAATAGTTTTAATTTTTTTTATGCCTGCCTCTCTCGCCAATGCCAACAAACAACTTGAATCAATGCCTGAAGAGAGAAAAATACCAACTGGAACATCTGCTATAAAATGAGATCGAACGGTATCTAACAACATCTCACGAAGAGAAGACTGAGCTGCATGTGTTGATGACTCAGCCTTTCTAATAAACTGAGTGACAACGCAATACTTCTTTTTCAAAATACTGTCGCTAGAAATTTCTAAATAATGGCCGGCCTCTAACGCTTTAATATCAGCATAAAGCGTGCTTGGCTCGGGAACAGAGCCCCAGAGAAAAAAACCGACCTGTGCTGCTGGGTCAAACGACTGACCAGTCAACTTGTCAGCCAACAACGCCTTAACTTGTGAAGCAAAATAAAATTGGCCATCAATGTTGGAATAGTACAATGGCTTAATACCAAATGTGTCTCTCGCTAAAAACAACTTTTTATCATGCTCATCCCAAATAGCAAAAGCAAACATGCCGCGAAGATGGCCCAACATATCTTTGCCATATTCAGCGTAAAGATATAATAGGACTTCCGTATCCGTTTGTGTTGAAAATTGATATCCTTTTTTTTCTAGACCTGATCGTAACTCAAGATAATTATAAATCTCACCATTGAATGTCACTGTAAAACGACCATTTTTGTCAGATAGCGGTTGGTGTCCTGCCGAGGTCGTATCGATGATTGACAAACGACGATGCGCTAAGCCCACCTTACTAGAGCCACTCAACCACAAACCCTGATCATCAGGACCCCGGTTTTTCATTACATCACGGATAGCAATAAGTCTTTGCTCATCAACCAAGTCTTTAGATTGAAAATGAAAAACTCCTGCAATTCCGCACATAACGATCTCTAAAGTTTTGACTCATGAAGCGCTAACTTTAAATCCTCTTGCATCATATCCTTGATTAAGTCTGCAAAACCAATTTTAGGCTTCCATCCAAGCTGCTTTCTCGCCTTAGTTGCGTCTCCCAGCAAACTATCGACTTCAGTTGGACGAAAATATCCCGGATCAACCTCAACCACTACATCATTCACTGAAAATTGTGACGCTTTTTCGTTAATCTTGCGCACTATACCCTTTTCTTTCACACCCTCACCTTTCCATGCTAATTCAACACCAACCTCAGCAAAACAACGTTCACAAAATTCACGAACTGAATATTGTTCGCCAGTTGAAATGACATAATCCTCTGGCTCGTCTTGCTGCAATATTAGCCACTGAGCAAATACGTAATCTTTGGCATGCCCCCAATCCCGCTTAGCATCCAAATTACCCAAGTAGAGCTTATCTTGCAAACCATACTTCATACGAGAAACTGCCCTCGTGACTTTTCTTGTTACAAATGTTTCGCCACGCCGAGGCGATTCATGATTAAATAAAATTCCGTTAGCGGCATAAATACCATACGCCTCTCGGTAATTAACCGTAATCCAATAACTATAGAGCTTCGCGGCAGCATATGGACTTCTCGGATAAAATGGCGTGGACTCATTTTGTGGTGATTCAACAATTTTTCCATACATTTCGCTGCTTGACGCTTGATAAAATTTAACTTTGTCTGTCATGCCTAACACACGAATACCTTCCAAGAGTCGAAGCGCTCCGACTGCATCCGCATTTGCCGTGTATTCTGGCATTTCAAAACTCACTGCAACATGGCTCTGAGCAGCCAGATTATAAATCTCATCAGGACGCACTTCCCCCATCACGCGAATAACGTTCATGCTATCTGTCATGTCACCATAATGCAGAAAGAATTTATTCCCATTTTCATGTGGGTCATGGTACAAATGATCGATACGCCCAGTATTGAACTGAGAAGAACGACGCCGCAGACCATGCACCTCATAACCTTTTTCTAACAACAGTTCCGCAAGATAAGAACCATCTTGGCCTGTGACGCCTGTAATAAGTGCTTTTTTAGCCATAAACAGCCTCCCGATTAAATTGTTTTGCCAACCAACGTTTTCAATCTATCTATCTATTTATTAATACTTTTCTCAAGACTTCAATCACTTTATGAATCTGAGATTCAGTAATAGCCAACCCTGATGGCAAATAAAATCCTTGCCTTGCAATACGTTCTGTCACTGAAAAATCGACTCCACTCTCAACCAAACCTTTTTCTCTTAATACGGGCTGCTCATGCATTCCCATGAAAAAAGGTCTTGTAGCAACGCCCTCTTCACGCAACAGCTTCATTACATCAAGTGCGGTACCGTGCGACTCATCTAAAACAATAGCATACATCCAATAAACATTTTTCGCCCATGATTTTTCAATAGGCAACTCAAGTCCCTCAATGTCCCTCAATCCCTCATGATAAAGACCGGCCATTTTTATTTTCTTAGCAATCAACGCATCAATATTGTCAACTTGGGGCAATGCTAAAGCTGCTTGCATACTTGTAAGACGAAAATTATATCCCAGCGTATGATGGTAGAAACGCTGTTTAGCCTCAAACCCCAAATTTCTAAGCCGTCTTGCTCGTTCCGCATATTCAGGGTTGCTTGTTAATAGCATACCACCTTCACCTGTTGTAATAATTTTATTCGCATAAAAACTAAAACAGGCAATATCACCAAATGACCCACACTTTTTGCCCTTATATTCCGCACCATGAGCTTCAGCTGCATCCTCAATAATGATTAAATCATGTTTTTTTGCAAACTCAATAATTGGATCCATATCACAGGGGTGGCCATAAATATGCACTGGCATCACAGCACGCGTACGGGTAGTGAGCACTTTCTCTAGCTGCCCCTCGTTCATTGTCCAAGTGTCAGGATGACAATCAACGAATACTGGCTTTAACCCCGCATTCACTGCGGCTAGCGCACATGAAATGATAGTGAAGCTTGGCATAATGATCTCATCGCCAGGCTCCAAATCAAGTGACTGCAGAGCCAACTGCAGTGCCGCCGTACCACTACTAACAGCGACACCCTGAGATTGAGAACAATAATCCGCCCAGCGCTCTTCAAACAATTTTACAGCAGGACCTTCAGACGAGATCCAACCATCCTTCAATGAGGTAAGCACCGAATTTATTTCTTCATCTCGAATAAGAGGCTCATTAACTACAATCATATTCAAAACCGCTGTTTATCACTTTCACCCACATAAGGGCCTTGCTTCACCTCGACCAACACCGCATCTTCAATAATACGAAAACCATGGCCACCCACATTTAACAAAATAATGTCACCTTCTTCTAAACGTTTGGTCACAATTTTTTTTCGATCCATTGAATAGATATCAACATCAACCACGCCTTTCTTGACAAGCAACACTTCTGTTGTTCCAACAATTAAACGTTTTGTTGGTTGGTGCATATGGGGGTCAATAAGCCCATCTTTTGAACGAACAATGTAGCCTATTTGCTGATTCATGCCATCCGAGGTCAGAAAAGTCGTTTGGTCAGGCATAAATGATGATCTAACAATCATTGCCAACAACTGGCCATCTTTTTCTATGTTTTCTATCAAATTATTTTTCACTCAATTAACCCATTATAACAACGCTCAACCTCATCGATGTAACCTGACAACTGATGACATTGCTCTGTTTTATACGCCTTCTCACCCATCATCTCTCTCAACTGAGAATTCTCATATAAGCACACTATCTTTTCAGCCAATGCGTCTATATCCCTAATTGGCACTATAAAACCTTCTTCACCATCTGTCATTAAATCCTTCATACCAACGTTATCGGTGACCACGATAGGCAAGCCTGCTGCCATTGCCTCCAACGCGACCATGCCGAACCCTTCATCAATCGAGGGCAGACAAAACACATCCGCTTGGTAATATAGCTCAATGAGCGCTTGATCACTTAAATGAGAATCCAATACTTTGATTGAAGCATGATCAACCAACGAATGGAATTCATCAGGTATGGTATTTCGGATAATTAATTGAGCATTAGGAAGATTCAGCTTATTCCACGCGTTAATTAAATAACAAAATCCTTTTCGATAGAAATTTTGGCCAACCGATAACACAGTAAAGGGTCGCTTAACGTGAGCTCGCCTTGACTCATCAGCTTCACTCTTCAGAACGTTTTTTTCTTTAACCAGCGGCACCAATTTAATTTTATCCATGCTCACAGATCGATTTATAAATGAATTTTTTGAATAATGCGATGGCACAAAAATTGCATCAGCCTGCTGATACTCCTCAAGCATTTTATCATATACTCGGCCAGACTTCGAAAAAACATCTTTTTTCCCCAACAGCCTCTCAAACTCTTCATTCAATAAATCATACTGAAAATCAATATGCGGGCAACCTCGATCAATCACCGTTTTCATGCCAAGACTTTTTGCAGTCTCTAGTGTTTTTAAAAAATAGCCACTCAACCCATGGACAACATCAGCCCGATGCTTTTGTTTTTTTAGCAGGCGAGCAACAAGGCCATCGAAATAATCAGAATACCAGCCTTGAGGGATTCTAAATTTTAATTTTCCTGCCAAAAAAACTAATCCCGCCAAATGTCTAAATGCTACAATTTTCTCAGAAGACAATTGGTACTGCTTAACTTTAAAGTACGGATAAACTGAGTAAATGCAATCAAGCAAATCTCGATTAGCCAAACCTTCGGCCAAACGAAAAACATGATTCTTTGTGTGTGCAGCAATGGCTACCTTCATATTTTTTTCCTTGCAGAAACAAATAAATTCCAATCATTAATAGCTGGAATCTCTCTCAACAGAAATTTAAAACATTGAACTTCAGAAAACCCTGCCAGCTCAAGCAAAAACTTTATTTCGGGAATAAAAAAATAACGCATAGCATGTGATTCTTTCGACATCTCTCTGCCATTTTCTGCTAACAAAAAATCAACCTCGCCAACATTAGCTTGGATATCAAGCCGGGTACTGCTTGACCGCTCAAACTGTTTGCCATCCATAGTAAATTTAGCCACTCGAGCAGAGGGCTTCTCCGACAGTACGGCATTCCCATGCCAACAATCAAACATTAACAACCCACCCGGCTTGAGATGCTGGGCAATATTTTTTAACGCTGATAAAAGATGATTCGTATCAGTCACGTAACCCAACACCGCAAACATACATATGACCGCATCAAACTCCACATTCAATGAGAAATCTTTTAAGTCACTTGTAACAAAATTTGCATTAAGTTTGGCTGCATTAAATTTTTGCCTGGCATACTCCAACATATGCGATGAGCGATCAACACCTGTCAACTCATAACCTTGGTCGGCCAATCGAATGGCATGTTCGCCCGTTCCACAACCTAAATCTAAAATTTTCGCTGGGGGCTGAATACTATTGTCTGAAAAAAAAGAAGTTAAATATTGCACCTCGGCATCGTAATCTTTTTGCTTATAAATTTTATCATAACTCTCAGAGTAATCTTTCCCAAATACTGTCATTTTACTTTCGTCCCAGTTTACGCTTTAGCACTTCTTTCCAGCCACGCCATTCGCCCACAGCTCTAGCCAAATAAAGTACATTCAACACCCAATCAAATAACACCCAATCTTTCCAGCCATGCTTTGAATAACGCGAATATCTTATAGAACAAAATAACATGGGAAATACGGTCACGACCATCATAAAATAGATAAAGACTTTACTAAACACTTTGGCTGATATTAAAACAAAACTCTGGCCATTAACTGAGTAATTATATTGTGGGCCCGCCAATCCTCTGCCAACTTGTTGCTGCCAAAACTCCCAAAAACGGCTTGGCGCCACATGTGGCATAATAATATTCAAATCGACTTTTTTAACAAAGCCGCCGTCTCTCAATCTTTCAGACAACAAATTATCAGTGCCGCCATAAATGGCATAGTGCTCAGGCAATAAATTCACATCTATTAGCGCTTGACGCTTTGCAGAGAACCCTTCTGACCATAACTGATCATTACTTTTTGGCTGCCTATACTTATAGTCCTGCATTGCCTGTAACAAGCGAGCAAAAAGGCTCTCCGCATTGCTTATGCGACTGCCAATAACTAAATAATCTGCACCTGACTCAAAATGTGGAAGAATTTTTTGGATAAAATCCGGGCTGGGGCGATTATCCGCTGTTAACAAAACCACTATTTCACCTTGCGCGGCTTTAATGCCTAAATTATAAGCCCCATTCAGCCCTCGTCGAACCGCTTGACGAAGGAGCTTAAAACCATATTTTTCGGCATAGCGCTTGACGATATGGACAGTCTCATCAGTAGAATCATCAACGACGATAATTTCTTTTTCAGGATAATCAATCGCTAATACCGACTCTATCGTATCAGCAATATCATCAGCCTCATTGAAACTAGGTACTATTAAACTAACCAGCATCATTTAACCATCTTAACTAAATAACGACGAACAAATACCTCTAACAACCAATACACTAGCACAACATGAAAAAGATTGCCCAGCACAATGGCCGCGTCAGATTCAAGCCTGCCTGCATTGAATACAATGACACTTGCCAAAAAGATGTTGCCCAAAGCAGGATTTTCACCCACTAAAAACATCCAGATTGTTCTCAAGATAAAGCCAAAAACTAAGGCAGAAACAATGATGCCCAACCAACCAAAACTTACCCATGCTTCTGGTGGACCACCCATTTCATCTTGGGTGTAATGATCATTTTTTTCGATAAAACCATAGCGATGTGCATAAAAATTACCAACATGGTCAACGGGTTTGCTGTGCCAAAATAATCGTGGAATAAAAACTGCTGGAATTCGCTTATAACTGTACTCATACCAATACGGATATTCAGATGGTGTTTTTTCCACAACCACGGCAAATTCAGGCAAAGCATCCACTCTGGCAACAAATTTAGAAAAAGCATAATCTGGATAATAAAAGTATTTGTTATGAACAAAAGGTATATGATAAAGATCATGCTCTTTTATCGTCTTAGACAAGCTGCTTTGCCCGACCTCATTCAACTCATGTTGACTATAGTGCGTTCTTTCGGCCTTTTGCACTGTTCTAGCACGCATATCTATTTTAGAAATAACTTCTCCATGGTACCAGTGCATCCTCAACCAAATTTTCGTTGCTTGCGCCACTGAAGCTAACGCCAATGCAAAACAACACGCCATTAATATTTTCTTCCAAGAAGGCTGCATTAAGGTATAAGCAAAAATGATAGTAATAACTGAAAACAACAGTAAATTTATTCCACCAGATAATATAGGAAAAATAACGATAATAATGGAGTTAAAAATAACAGTTAACAAAACGAGCAATCGAATTTTTTGACGATTTTTCACCACAGCAGGAAACTGAAACTTAAGGTAATAAATAGCTATTACCACACTCAGCAACGGCAACGATATAAAAACATAAATAATCTGGGATATATTTAGCGGAAAAACCAATAAATAATTAATGCAACTTGCAATAAATCCTATTACTGTAAACCCAAGCAACAACGGCAATGTTAGCTTAGTCGGCCACTCCCTCCGCTTGGCATAAGAGCGTTTAAAAGGAAATGCTATCACCAAAAATATTAGCAAAAACCAAACAGAGGCAACAAAAAAAGCATACAGCATCTGTGAAAAATCAACCCAATATTGAGTTACCGGCACTTTAATTGGTGATTTAATAAAGATGAGAGGGAATAAAAACTCAAGATAATATGGTGCCAGAACAAAAAAAGCGAACTTCACTTGACTGGCTGAAGTGAAAAAAGGATAGACTTTTTTAAACATTGGCCGAATCATCAAACCACTCCTTCAAATTGATTTTTTGCTATTTTAACGTTTCGATAACTTTTTTCATATGTTGGGCCTTATGCTTGTGCATGACTAACACCTGGCCATCTTGCTCAACAACCACTAAATCCTTAACACCAACAACTGCTAGCCTCGCTGTATCGCTTCGTAAATAACAGCCCTCCACATCTTCTGCGCTGACATTTCCTATCACAACATTGGCATGCTTGTCATGGGGCTCAATGTCATAGAGGCTCTGCCACGAGCCAGCATCTTTCCAATCACTTTTTAATTCAACAATAACAGCGTTTTTTGTTTTCTCCATGACAGCAAAATCGATCGACTTATCAACACAATCAGAAAAGCTTACTTGCTCAAGCTCGATCGCTCGATTCGATCTCGTTGAATGCGTCAATGCTCTCTCACAGGCATCAAATGTTTTTGGTTCATAAGCTTTTAACTCAGACAAATATTTTTCACACGAAAATAAAAACATCCCTACGTTCCAGTCATATCCGCCATCTTGGCAATACTGTTCAGCGGTTGGCAAATCCGGTTTTTCAACAAACTGAGAAACCTCATGGCAATGAGCGACAAGTGCCAAACCACGTTTTATATAGCCATAACCTGTTTCAGCGTACTCGGGTCTTTTGCCAAAAGTGACTAGCTTTCCCTGCTCGGCAAACGATCTTGCCGCCTGAACACTCTGAGCGAAAGCATCGACATCTTGAACAATGTGATCTGCCGGCAACACCAACATTAACGCATCGCCCATTTGTTTTTTAATCTCAAATGCAGCAACTGCAATGGCTGGTGCCGTATTGCGACGCACGGGCTCCAAAATAAAGTGCGCGTCACCCACTGATATCTGCTCAAGCTGTTCCCCAATGATTGCTTGGTGACGAATATTACTCACGACAAAGGGGGCTGACGACTCCGGAACAGCCTTCGCCCTTAACAATGTATTTTGCAGCAGGCTATTATCGCCCAAAAAAGAAAGTAAGTGTTTTGGATAGGCTTCACGAGACAATGGCCACAGGCGACTGCCTATTCCTCCTGCTAAAATTACGGGCACAATGTTCAACTTTACACCTTTATTTAGTGGCTTCTTGCAAAGCGCCCATCATATCATAAGCCTGTCGTTCACGACTATGGTTTGCTGCGGCTTTGAGTGAATTAGCAGCACATTGCTGGCGTTCTGTTGCGTTCGCTAAAATGTATTGAATTTTTTCGACTAAAGCTTTCACATCACCTGCTGGCACCCACCAACCAACCTGCTCGTTTTGTATAATATTTGTCGCCTCACCCTCTGGCGCAACAAGCAAGATGGGCAGACCCATTGCCATGGCTTCGAAAATTTTCGAAGGTATCACTGTTGAAAAAATTGGATCGTTTTTTAAACAAACCAGAGCAATATCACATAATGACCAGTATTGCTTGATCGCCTGCTTTGGCTGAGAGTCAACAAACTGGAGATTAGACAGCTTTTTATCACCAGCAAGCTCAATGAGCTTTATTCGCTCAGCGCCACCGCCTACTAGCAAAAAATTTAGCCCATGCCGGGCATCCAACTGGCTCGCTGCATTCACAATTTGAGATAAATCCTGAGCAGGACCATGATTACCTAAATAACCGAACACCAACTTGCCTTCTAATGCATATTTTTCAAGCAAAACTTTATCGGCTGCTTGGCGCTGAAAGCGAGAAAGATCAACGCCGTTGGGCACAACATGAATTTTTTCAACTGAAATACCACGGGCAACCAGATCATTCTTAAATGCCTTTGTCAGCGCAACGATAAGCTTGGCCCGTCTGTACAGAAATAGCTCGACTTTTTCGACACAACGCAAGGCAATGCTCGGCTTCATCGCTCCCACCGCACTGACAGACGCAGGCCATAAATCTGCCAACTCAAAAACAAATGGCATACGCCTGATAGCCGCAACGCCCCAGCCAGCAACCGCAGTAAAAAACTGTGGTGAGCTTGCCACCAATACATCGGCTTTTCGTTGAAACAGGCCGACAAAAAAAGCCATGAACATGTATGATAAAAAATCAGCTATTCGCAAAAATCGCCCTTCATTGGGAGACATGAATGTTTTGACGCGCACAACGTCGATGCCATCAAGCGATTCACGCTGATACCATTTGTTTTTATAGCCTTTGTAAACTTTACCTTGCGGAAAATTAGGCGCCGATGTCAACACCGTCACCTGATGCCCCGCCTTTACCCAATAACAGGCGCGCTCATAAGTGCGGGACGCTGCGGCATTTGTCTCGGGATAAAAATTGTCTGTTAGCAATAATATTTTCATGGTTCGATCACTAGTCGCACTGCTACCTCAAACGGCAGCTTCACATGAGCGTTGAGACATAGTACTTTATTTTTTTGCGCCAAGCCAAATGATGAATGGAAAGCGCCTTCTTGTAATGCAGCACGAACATCGCCCTCAATCGATAGCGTTAAAATTTTTTCATGCTTGTTAGACTCAACAAATAACATAGATTGGTCGAGCACAACACTGACGTCAGGATGAAAATGAAAATAGATAAAAACATCATGCTGACCCTTGCCTGAAATATAATCTTTGATAGTTAATCCATTATCTGAAAATGTCCAGGCACGTTGGTGAACTGGTTTTCCAGATAATCGCTGATAACCATCATGGGAGGCGACTAGCTTATCGTGTTGCGCGTCACACTGAATGATTTTCGCCCGACGCGCCACGCGAAAGCTACTCCATACTTCAGAAGAGTTTTGTTGATCGAGCATCACGGTGTTATGAGCTGCTGTGCCACGCTGCCTTAGGCGTTCAGAAGAGAGCTCATAGCATGAAATACCAGAATTCACGAGTACACGCTGCTTAGCAACGCTTAACTCAAACGATAGCGTATCAGCATGCGCATGACCCGGCAGATAATCGGGGCCAATGGCCGCGGCATCAATGATGGTCGAGTAGTTGTTGGCATCGTAGCGATAGTAGCCACTTGTGGGCAAAGAAAAAAGGGAAACCCCACCCGACCTCCCCTTGTCAGGGGAGGAGTTAACCTCACTTTCTTCCAACCTGAGATGAGGTGAACTAACGTCAATTTCCTCCCCCCTGACATGAGGTGAGCTAACGTCAATTTCTTCCCCCCTGACAAGGGGGGATTGAGGGGGGTTGGTTTTTTTAATCAACAACCTGTCAGCATAACCTTGTAGCAATTCAAGATTTGCTGAAACACCCAAAGCTGCGTCATTAAAAAAGGCAATGTTACCATCAGGGTGTGACATCACCTTTAACCAATGCATCATACGCGTTGCATAATCACCGAAACTCAAACCGGATTTTTTTTGATAAACGTTAGCAATATTTATCATATCCAAAACATCTTCCAAAATAATCGCATGATACATAGGACTTAATTCAAAGTGGCCGCCATCTTTTAAAACCTGTTCAGGCAATTGGCCCGACAAAATCTTGCATGCTGTTGAAAACCAAGCATCTGCCTCATCTCCTGAAAAAAACAAACCAGCAAAAAATAACGCCTTGGCATTGGCGAACAAATGATTGCCGAGCAAGTGATACTCTAAACGCTTTGTTAAGTAGCGCACTTGATTAGCTAAGCTTTTCAATGCCGTTTCAGATAACTTATTACCCGATAAATGCCATTTAATCCAATTCACAATACGTAAAGATAACGGATAAGGTTCCCACGCATCACCATTAGCAGCCGGATTATCGATCATCCATTGTTCAATCAAATGACTCAATGCGCCAATATGATCGCTTGCACTGTTTGCATGAAGATAATCAAAATAATGAAAATGATAACGCCAAAGCTTGGTGTTTTTTTCTTTTTCACTCAAAGAAGAAGTTTTATTTAAAAAAACAAATTGATCAGGTGGGGAAAAGCTATTTGATTTTTGAATGCTAGATTGCCAACCCAACTTAGCTTCTCGTAACGTCGGAGTAGGTTTGTTTTCTGGTTTTGGTTTATAACACTTAAACCAAAGCCGGCGGTACAGTTGTATCGGTTTTAAATAACGAACTGTGTGGTAAAATCGACAAAGCTTCAAGAGGTTAGTGCATCCATAATATCAAACGTCACACGGGTCACTTCAAAAATTTCACTTACTGGCATTGGCGATTTGCCTGACTTGATGGCATTAACAAATTCTGTCAAACAAGCTCCGTGACCTTTATCTTGCCTCGATAAATTCATTTTTTTAAAATGTGGCCAACCAAACCCTTTGAGTTTTCTAAAATTATCTAATTGCAACACTGCGCCCTGAGAAAAAATCTCTAAACGCTCTTTGGGAAAGGATGCATGACCGTTCGCAAAATAATGAATGCTTGCAATTGATCCATCTTTAAATTGCAGCTCAATGTTCATGGTATCAGCAGTCATGCCTAGCGCTTGCACACCAGTGATTTCGCTAGCCATCAAATAACGCAGTAAATCGACAAAATGGCACACTTCACCAACAACGCGCCCGCCACCTACTTGCAAATCTTGCACCCAATGAGAAGCGGGTACCTGCCCAGCATTAACGGTCACGATCGCACTCTTTGGACCAGCAGTTTGACTCAACAACGTTTTTATCCTTAATGCATGAGGTGAAAAACGGCGATTAAATCCGACCATCAGCAGCGGGGCTTGATTAGCTTGTTGAAGAGATTGATAGGCTTGCTCAACCCTCAACAATTCATCACGAGAAATCGCCAGGGGCTTTTCAACAAACACGTGCTTTCCTGCATTTAAGGCCTGAACGGTCAGATCAGCGTGGCTATCATGTCGTGTTGCGATCACCACTGCATCGACATCAGCATCAGTAATTGTTTTTTCAACATCTGTGCTGGCACTGGCAGCATGAAACTTTTTAGCAGCACGCACGCCACTGACGCCTCGATTTGACACAACCGTTTGTAAATGCGCGCCTGCTTTTTTTAATGCAGGGAAAATTTGACGAACAGCATGATTACCAGCGCCTAACACGGCAATACGTGGCGACTGAATTTTTTTAACAACATTTGAAAAGACAAGGTTATGATCAAGCACGTCGTCTTTGTTTTTTTGCTGGTTGTATTTAAGCAAAATGCCCAATGAAGCTGCCTTATTGTTTAATAACTGATACGCCTCTTGCGCACGATCAAACTCAAATTCATGAGAAATTAGAGGTTTAATCGTTAACTTTTCTTGAGCAAGCAAATTAAGTACTGCTTCAAAATTACGCTGCTCTGTCCAACGTACATAAGCCAACGGATAATCATGGCCTTTTAATTCATATTCAGGGTCATAACGCCCCGGACCATAAGAACAAGATACCTGAAACGAAAGTTCTTTTTCGTAAAAATCAGCGCGCGATAATTGCAGCCCTGTCACACCAAGCAATACAATTCGTCCACGTTTACGCGACATCTTGGCAGCTTGCTCAACAGGTTCATTACTCTCTGTTGCTGCGGCAATTAGCACACCATCAATGCCCCGGCCTTGTGTGAAAACATCAGCGGCCTTGAGCACATCAGCTTGGCCCGCATGCACAACTTGTGCGCCAAATGCTTTGGCCAAGGCTAAACGCTCACCATTCAAATCGATCGCCAACACACGGCAACCTTGCGCACGCAATAATTGCACAGCTAACAAACCTAAAACACCTAAACCTATCACAGCAAATGATTCACCCATACTCGGGTGGGCCAAACGTATGCCCTGCAATGCAATGGCGGCCAATACTGTCATCACCGCATCTGTGTCAGCCACATTATCAGGAACTTTCGCACAAAGATTGACGGGCACGGCAACCACTTCTGCATGTGGACCATTTGAAGTGACTCGATCACCCACAGCAAAGTCGGTAACGCCGCGGCCAACTTCAACAACTTCACCCATATTGCAATAACCCATTGGCAAAGCTTGATCGAGCTTGTCTTTAACGGCAGCCATGGTTGGCCACAAGCCATCCGTTTTAATTTTGTCAATTACCTGCCGCACTTTGTCGGGCTGTTGGCGAATTTTACCGAGCCACCCAGCCTGGCCGAATTCAAGCAACATGCGCTCTGTACCTGCTGAAATCAGGGAATAGCGGCTTCGAATAAGCAATTGCCCCGGCCCACATTGCGGACAAGGTAAGTCGACCAATTGAGTATCACCTTTTTTTAAATCTTGCAGAATTTGCTTCATAACTTCACTTCCTTGCCTGGCAACTTCCATAAAAAATGGAGCAACACACAATATACCACAAAAATAATCAGCGCAGAGAGAAACAACGTACCATCATGCACGCCCGACCAAGCACCCAAAACCCCAATCAACCCCAACAGCAAGGTTAGCACATAGATTGATAAGGTCGTTTGTCTCACACTAAACCCTAACTTTAACAACAAATGGTGCAGGTGCGTGCTATCTGGATGAAAAGGTGACTTGGCGTGACGCATACGGCGAAGCATCACACTGGCTGTGTCTAACAAAGGCAACGCCATCACAAATAAAAAACTAATTGG
>PANR01000049.1 GCA_002707695.1 Legionellaceae bacterium | reverse complement strand
TTCTTCAAGGAAAATGCACCAAGCGTTCAATTGATATTCGTGTTTTAGATTTCCAGGCACCGCAAACTTCTGGTCAAGAGGCGAAACAGTCTATCAAGGTTAAGCAGGGCATCAAGCAGGATGATGCAAAAAAAAATTGTTAAGCTCATCAAAGATAAAAAATTAAAAGTGCAGGCGAGTATTCAGGGCGATCAAGTGCGCGTGACTGGCAAAAAACGTGATGATTTGCAAGAGGTGATCGCCATGTTGAAAGGCGAGAAGTTAGACTTGCCATTGCAATTTGAGAATTTTAGGGATTAATGTAGAGTGTTGTCATCCCCGACTTCACAGTTGTCATCCCCGACCTGATCGGGGATCCAGGGATATTAATTAAAAACTGGATTCCTTTCGGCGCTGCGCGGGAATGACAACGAAGCACAATCATTACAACCTTAGTCGCTTTCGTCGTCGTTTTCTTCATCAAACTTATTGTTAAGCAGAGTTTCTATCGCTTCCATCGCTTCTTGCTCATCTTCACCTTTTGTGATGAATTTTAATTGGGTGTTTTGCGCAGCGGCGAGCATCATTAACCCCATAATACTTTTTGCATTCACCGTTTTTTCATCTTTTTCAATCATCACCTCAGAGGCAAAGCCGCTGGCAAGATCAACAAGTTTTGCAGATGCGCGAGCGTGTAGACCAAGTTTGTTTTGAATGGTTAATAGTTTTTCTATCATTTTGTATTATCCTTATCGTTATTCTTCAATGTGAACACCTTCTCGCCCGCCAGCTACCGCTTTGTTTGCGACAAGCTTTAATGGTTCGTCAGCATAGTTGATTGCTTTAATTAGCATCGGGAAGTTTAAGCCAGCAACAATTTTGACGTGGCTGGGAAAGCTTTCTTTTAATCGGTGGGCAATGTTGCTTGCTGTTGAACCAAACAAGTCTGTTAAAATCAAAACCCCATCGCCGTCATCGAGTTCTTCTACTTGTTTTTCAAGCTTGGGAAGTAAGTTTTCAGGGTCACCTTCACAGCCAACGCAAAAAGCTTTGGCTTTGATGGGCAATTTTCGGTAAGTAACCTCAGCCCCCTTTAGCAGAGATTTTCCAATTTTTGTTTGAGTGACTATCAAAATATTTACGCTCACGACAACTCCCTGTGACGAACTAAAACATTATCACGCTGCTGTAAAAAATGTGCGGCTAACTTATCTACTAAATAAACTGATCGATGTTGGCCACCTGTGCAGCCAATTGAGATGGTCAGGTATTTGCGACTCTCTTTTTCAAAAGCGGGCAACCACTTTTCAATAAAGTTTTTGATATCGTTATACATGGCTTCGACAGGCTTTTGTGATTCAAAAAAATCAATAACCGCTTGATCACTGCCCGTTTTTTCACGCAGGGATTTTTCCCAGTAAGGGTTTGGCAGGCATCGAATGTCGAAAGTGTAATCGGTATCGATAGGAATGCCACGTTTGTAGCCGAAAGACTGAAAAAGTAGTGAGGGTAGAAGCTCTGATTTTTTATAGATTCTTGAGTAAACAATTTCTCGCAATTCTTTTGTTGTCATATGACTTGTGTCGATTTGCAGATCGGCACTGTTGGCAATAGGTTCAAGTAGATGCGTTTCTAGTTCGATAGCATCTTTCAATGTATTTTTGCCGAGCGGATGTTTTCGCCGTGTTTCGCTGAAACGTTTGAGGAGCGTATTATTGTCAGCATCAAGATAAATGATGTCGACATCCTGATAATCGTTACGCAGTTCTTTGATAAGCGCAGGTAATTCGTTTTCATTGCCAGGCAGATTTCGCGCGTCAATACTGATGGCGATATAGTTTTGTTTGCCCTTCATGCATTCGAGCAAATGAGGAAGTAGGTGTACCGGCAGGTTGTCAACACAGTAGTAATCCAAATCTTCTAGCATATGCAAGGCCGCACTTTTGCCAGATCCTGAACGTCCACTGATGATAAGGAGCCTCATAATGATGATATTTTCCACGATTTTGGTGGGGAAGACAAGCAACGGACAGCCAATTTTACACAAGCTACCAATGATCGTTCACTAGCATTGCCGATGGTGATTCTTGGGATTTCTGCCCCTAAAATCAGTTGCTTATCATAGCTACCTAACACGCGATCTAAGGGTGTTGAGGCGTTTTTTTCAAGTTGGATGATGAGATTGCATGAAGCTTTGTCGCAAACCGCATTGTCCCCATATAGTTGCTGGATATTAAGAATGCCAAAGTTACGAAGTTCAAGCAGGTTTTGTAGCTCTGTAGGGCAGCTGAGTTCAATAGTGGTTTGATCGTGGCAACGCAAGTTGACGGCATCATCAGCAATGAGTGCGTGGCCCTGCTGAATGAGTGCGAGTGCGAGCTCGCTTTTACCAACATTGCTCTCACCTTGAATAAAAACGCCCACATTTTCAATTTTTATAGCAACGCCTGGTAATGTGATCAGCTCATTTGCCATGGTGTGCCCGCGCGGCTTATTCGCTGGCTTCACCAAAGTGGCTGGCTTCGCCGCGGTGATGATCAGTGACTTTGCTTTTGTATTTTCTAACTTGACGGTCAAGCTTATTGATCATTTCATCAAGTGCTTTATACATATCATCTTCGGTTGCTTTTGCAAATATTTCTTCGCCAGGTACATGCAGCGTTGCTTCAACCGTGTGCTCCATTTTCTTTGCGTTGAAAATGACATGGACATTGGTGATATGATCAAAATGTCGTGTAATTTTCTCAAATTTAGTCATTGTCAGCTCGCGCAAAGCATCAGTGACTTCAATATTTTGACCTGAAATATTTATGTTCATCTTCGGGTTCTCCTTTGCATTTGTAGTGTGAATGCTACGTCAATTTAATAAAATATCAACCTAAAATTTTATAACTCAAAATCTTCGCCTAAATAGACATCACGTACTTTAGTATTATTCAAAATATTTTCAGCGCTGCCTTCACAGAGTATCTTGCCTTCGCTAACGATGTAGGCTCTTCCGCAAATATCGAGGGTTTCACGAACATTATGATCTGTAATTAAAACACCAATGCCTTTGTCGCGAAGATGTCGAATTAAGTGCTTAAGATCAACAACAGAAATAGGGTCAATACCTGCAAATGGCTCGTCAAGCAAAATAAATTTTGGTTCAATAGCCAGTGCCCGAGCAATTTCAACGCGCCGACGTTCACCGCCCGATAAGCTCACACCTATGCTTGTTCGAATATGACCAATATGAAACTCATTAAGTAATTGCTCAAGCTTAATTTGACGCTCTTCAGGTGTGAGTTCGTTTCGTAGTTCTAAAATAGCCATGATATTGTCGCTTACCGATAGCTTTCTGAAAACTGAAGCCTCTTGAGGCAAATATCCAACACCCATGCGCGCACGTTCATGCATCGGGAATGCAGTGATATCTTTTTCATTAAAAAAGACCTGTCCTTTTGTTGGATGAATTAAGCCAATCATCATGTAAAAAGCAGTGGTTTTCCCTGCTCCATTAGGGCCGAGTAAGCCAACAATTTCGCCCGACTTAATGCTTATCGATATGTCGCTGACAACCTGTCGAGTTTTATAGCGTTTTTGTAAATGTTTGGCTTCAAGATGATTCATGTCAGTCCTTGTGGCTGAGGGTTGTTTGGTTTGTTGACAATGACGATATGGCTAATTTGGGGTGGCGGCGCATCGGTCAGCATCCGTTTTTGACTAATGTCGTAAGTAATTGTAGGTGCGGCCACAGAATCAACTCCCCGTTGAGCAAGTGCATTACCTTTTAACGTTATATGATTTTGCTGCGGAAAAAAAGCGATTGTATTGGCTTGGGTATAAAGGGTTGGGGTATTAAAGTCTAAGATGGTGCTATAGTGCGCTGGATTGCCAAAAGCAATAACTTTGGTGACTTCATCGTGTTGATCATGGTAGGTGATCACTTTGTCAGCTGTTAGATGTGATGTGCCCTGGTCGGCTACAACATTGCCCGTGTTGATTGATATGCCTGTTTTATAGTTGTACTCCCAGTGCTTAGAGTTAACAAAGAGTGGTCGTTGGCGATCGGTAGGGAGCGCAAGCGCGCTGCTGCTTAAGAAAAGCAACAATAACGGACGGATTAATTTACTGTTTTTTCGCAGCAGTTGGATCATATTCGCCTCGACTTTGGTTCAGTAAATTTATTTCTCCGGTTTTTAAATTGGCTGTCATGCCAATACCATCTATACGCGTGCCGGGTTGTACAACTTGAACAGGTTGCTTGGTCTCGGCATATTGTCGGTTAGGGTAGTAGTTTAGCGACGATGTAGTAAACGTCACATCATGGCTGTTTTCTCCGGCAGGTTGACGGATAACTACATTGCCTTGAAGATGGACATTGTTATCACCCTCTGTCATCGTGCCTAAATCAGCAGTAATGTGCCAAGGCGGACCTTTTTTGGCGTAGTTTAGAATAATAGGTTTTATCGCATGGCTGGTGTCGTGTAGAGGAAAGTGTGTGACACAACTGCTGCTAAAAGTGTCTTTGATCTTGCCTTCACTGTTATAGCTTGTGAGTTTGGGGTGATCCATGAAGCTATCCATCTGATTTTGCTCGTGTTGATTGCGCTTCGTTTTTGTTTGATCATCCAAAATATAGGCCAGCCCGCCCACTACAATAATTGCAATTAATACAATGATTAAATTGCGGCGGAGAACTTCACTCACGTGATTGTGCCTCCAGCAAAAAGCAATGTTGCGCAGATTGCAGTTTGTCCTGAGCATTTAAAATCATTTCACAAATTTCTCGTACCGCTGCTTGTCCACCCGACCTTGATGCTACCCAGTCAGCATGTTCTTTAACAAAGGGATCAGCGTTATCCACCGCAATGCCAAGTCCGGCTGCTTGAATGCAGGCAAGGTCAGGCAAATCATCACCCACCATGGCAATGTTTTCATCCTGCAAACCAAGTTGCTCCCGTAACGTTTGATACACTTGAAATTTTTGCTTAATCCCTTGGTGAATGTGTTGAACGCCAAGTGCTTGCATGCGCTTTTCAACAAGAACGGATTGCCTTGCAGTGATAATTGCAGTCTCGATGCCTGATTGGTGGAGAAGTTTTATACCAATGCCGTCATGGGTATGAAATGCTTTGGTTTCATTGCCGTCGTTGCTTAAAAAGAGTTGGTTGCTTGTAAAGACACCATCGACATCAAAAATAACAAGCTTGATTTTGCTAGCAGCATGAGGCGTAGAGTTTGACATTAAACGACTCCAGCTTTAAATAAGTCATGCATATTAAATGCGCCAATTAATTTCTGATGTTCATCAATAACGAGAAGCGGAAATATCTTATGTTTTTCCATTAAATGAAGGGCTTCAACGGCTAACATGTCACGCGTAACATGAACGCCATTTTCAGTCATCACATCTTTTATGGGGGTGGTTTTAAAATTCACTTCTTTTTCTACGGCACGACGTAAATCACCATCAGTAAAAACGCCAAGGAGGGTATCATCATTGTCAACAATTGCGGTCATGCCTAATCGTTTGTTTGTCATTTCTACTAATGCTTCACTCAGCAATGCATCGATGTGCACTTTGGGGATGGCATCGCCAGTATGCATCACATCTTCAACTTTGAGTAACAAACGTTTGCCAAGTGTGCCGCCTGGGTGTGCAAAGGCAAAATCTTCTTTTGTAAATCCACGTGCTTCTAACAGCGCAATAGCTAGCGCATCACCAATGACGAGCGTTGCGGTTGTGCTTGCGGTGGGTGCAAGATTTAGCGGACAGGCTTCGTGTTTGACATTAAGTTCTAACACAGTATCAGCAGAGTGGGCAATTTGTGAGTTTTTGTTATTAGTGATCGCAATCATTGGCAGACCTAAGCGCTTAATGACAGGCAGAATATTGATGACCTCTTCAGTTTTACCTGAGTTCGAAATGGCGATAATAACATCGCGCTTGGTGAGCATGCCTAAGTCACCATGGCTCGCCTCGGCAGGATGCAGAAAAAAGGCGGGGCTGCCAGTGCTCGCTAAGGTTGCTGCAATTTTACTGCCGATGTGACCCGACTTGCCCATGCCAACCACGATAATTCGTCCTTGGCAGTTAAGTAAAATTTCGCAGGCTTCATCGAAGGACTGACCAAGTGTACCGCTGAGCTGCTGAATAGCTTCGACTTCTATGTCGATCACTTTCTGCGCGCTTTTGTTGTATGAACTGACTGGCATCAATCACCCTTAAATTAGATTGGTCTTACGATGTAATGATACTATGAATTACTAAACTTACCAGTTATAGTTGATTCATGAGCCAGAATATTATTGAAATCAAGGAGCTGTCTTTCAAGCGAGGGAATCGACTGATCTTCGATAACATCAGCATGACCATTGAAAGTGGCAAAATTACAGCCATCATGGGCCCAAGCGGCACAGGCAAAACCACGCTGCTCAAGCTTATTGGCGCACAGCTCGAGCCACTTTCCGGGGAGGTTTGCTTTAATGGCAAAAATATTCATCGACTAAGCCGTCGGGCTTTGTATGAGGTGCGTCGGAAGATGGGAATGCTATTTCAAAGCGGTGCGCTTTTTACTGATCTTTCTGTTTTTGACAATGTGGCATTTCCTATTCGTGAGCAGACTGGGCTGAATAAACAGCTGGTGAGAGATTTGGTGCTAATGAAACTAGAAGCAGTTGGTTTGCGGGGCGCAAGAGATTTGATGCCCAGTGAGCTTTCAGGCGGGATGGCAAGGCGTGTGGCCTTGGCCAGAGCCATTGCCCTTGATCCGCAGGTGATTATGTATGACGAGCCATTCACGGGTCAGGACCCGATTTCAATGGGCGTGCTAGTTAAACTAATTAAAACGTTGAATGATAATTTAGGGCTTACGTCAATTATTGTTTCGCATGACGTGGCAGAAACTGCTAGCATCGCTGACAAAGTTTATGTAATTTCAGGTGGTAAGGTAGTAGGGGAAGGATCACCAGAGTCGTTGAAGAAAACGGAGACGCCGCAATTAAAGCAGTTTATGCACGGCCTACCTGACGGACCGGTTCCATTTCATTTTCCCTGCAAAAAAATTGAAGAAGATCTTTTTTATGAATAGGTTAGAAAAGACAGTTATTGTTAGAACTAACCTTAAGAGAATTGTTTAAATGCAGTATATTCGTGACATAGGCCGTTGGGGTATTGATTATTGCGCGGCGGTTGGCCGCTCTGGGCTTATGTTGTGGCGTGGGATTGTGTGCATTCCCAGATTGCACAAGAGCGTTCCACTGTTAATCAAGCAAATCTACGCTGAAGGTTGGATGTCGCTCGTCATCATTGTGGTTTCAGGCTTGTTCATCGGCATGGTTGTAGGGTTGCAGGGCTATAATGTGCTGCAGCGTTTTGGCGCAACCTCTGCGCTTGGTCAGCTTATCGCGCTGGGCATTGTTCGAGAATTAAGCCCAGTGATTACAGGATTATTATTCGCCGGTCGCGCAGGCTCCGCATTGACTGCGGAAATTGGCCTGATGAAGGCGACAGAGCAACTGTCGAGTATGGAAATGATGGCTTGCGATCCGCTGCGTCGTGTTATTGCACCGCGATTTTTGGCAGGGTTTGTGTCGCTGCCATGCTTGTCTATTATTTTCAGCATGGTGGCGATTTATGGTGGTTATTTGGTTTGTGTGCAGTGGCTAGGTGTTGATGCAGGCGCGTTTTGGTCAAACATGCAGGCGAATGTTAACTTTCGTGTTGACATCGTCAGTGGAATTATTAAAGCGATTGTATTTGGTTTTGTGGTGACATGGATTGCCGTGTATCAAGGGCATGCGTGCGTACCCAATTCAGAGGGGATTAGTAAAGCCACAACGCGTACAGTGGTTTACTCATCATTAGCGATCTTGGGATTAGATTTTGTATTAACCGCAGTTATGTTAGGGGGCTGGTAATGCGTCAGTTTGTAATTGAATTAGTCGTTGGTATTTTTATCATCATTGTTATTCTTGCGTTAATTTTTTTGGCATTCAAAACAAGTGGATTAGCTAACTACACAAGCGGAAAAACGTATGCTGTAACGGCCGATTTTGATAATGTTGGTGATTTAAAACCACGCGCACCTGTGACCATTGGTGGGGTGAGAGTTGGACAAATTGAAAGTATTGCGCTTGATCCTAAAACCTTCCAGGCTGTGGTAACGCTCGATATCAACACGAAATACAATAATATTCCTGTAGATTCAACTGCCAATATTTTCACGGAAGGTTTGCTGGGTGCAAACTACATCAGTTTATCGCCAGGTTATTCAAGCGATAATTTAAAAAATGGCAGTGTGATTCAAAACACAAATCCTGCATTAATTTTACAAAATTTGATTGGCCAGCTACTATTTAGTATGAAAGGCGATGATCAAAAAAAGG
Organism: Legionellaceae bacterium; assembly: GCA_002707695.1. GTDB lineage: Bacteria > Pseudomonadota > Gammaproteobacteria > UBA12402 > UBA12402. The sequence goes on along the minus strand of PANR01000049.1, from coordinate 5,146 downwards.
ATCAGGCAAGTGAGAAGTCTTCATCGGGTGCATCAGGGTTTAATACCGATTTACATTTAAGTAGTCCAGCGAAAAAAGAGGGGGTAAAATGAAAATTCAAAAGTTATTGATCGCATTGCCAATAGTGAGTGTAGCGTGCTTTGCGTTACAACCCGCGCTTGCAGCATCAACATCACAAGCGTCAATGGCTGCACAGGTAAAGTCTGCTGACCCTGTCGTCTTCTTGCGCGGTATTTCTGATGAGCTCTTAGCACGATTGAAAACAGATCGTTCGCAAATTCAAGCAAACCCCAAACATGTTTATCAAATTGTTAACCAAATACTTGTGCCCTATGTTGATGTTTCAAGAATGGCTCGCTCTGTGGTGCCAAGAAGTATTTGGATGGCTTCATCGCCTGCTGATCAGCAAGCGTTTAGCCAAGCTTTTTTGAATATTGTCGTTCGCACTTATTCGTCTGCGCTTAATGCTTATACTGATCAAACCATTAAATATTTTCCTATTCGCGGAGGGTATCAAGGCAAAAATCAAGTCCAGGTTAATAGCCAAATCGTTCGTTCAGATGGCCCGCCCGTCGAAATTATCTATCGCCTCGCGAAAAATGGCAGTCAGTGGAAAGTCTATGACATGACAGTAGAAGGCGTGAGTCTGTTGCAAAGCTTCCGCTCACAGTTTGCTGCCGAGTTTTCATCAATGTCGAGCAAAAGCAACGCGTTGGCGCAATTGACACAAAAGCTGAAGCAACATGAAGCCCAAACCAATGGTTAAAGACAATAATGTGATTCGTATCAAAGGTGAGCTCACCTTTGATACCGTCATGTCGTTGTGGAAGGCAAATGATGCGTTGGTTGCTGATGCAAAGGTGGTTGATTTGTCTGAGGTGACTCGTGCTGATTCTGCCGGTGTGGCCTTGCTATGTGAATTTAAACGCCGTCAGCACGACCTTGCTTTTCAGCACACCCCCGAAAAATTAGAAAATATTATCAAACTCTCAGGCCTGTCAGCCTTTTTGCTGGGCTAACCTACAATAAAAACCCTACCTGTTTATGGCAAAATCTTGACCATATACTATAGTTATTCCTATTAAGTGGAGAAATTAGGGATAACTCTATGAATAGTAAGATTTTATTGCCAGTATTGTTTGTGATCGTGATGACGATGTCTGCGTCAGCGTCGATGCATATCTATATCTTATCGTGATGTTTTTCTTCTTTAATCGGGTCGATATATTTCTGCCGCTTAGGCGTCAGAATGTAATACATGCTGGGAATGATAAATACCGTCAAGATGGTTCCCAGGCCCAAGCCTGCAACAATGGTTAGCCCCATTTCAAAGCGACTCACGCCGCCAGGACCCCTTGAAAATAGCAAGGGCAGTGCGCCCAAGACCATGGCAAGTGAGGTCATGACGATGGGTCTAAAGCGCTGTACAGAGGCATCAAGAATGGCGGTTAAGAAATCTTTACCACGTTCTTGTAGCTGATTGGCAAATTCCACAATCAAAATAGCTTGCTTACTCATCAAGCCGAGCAGAGTCACCAGGCCGATTTCAGTATAGATGTTTAACGTTGAGCCGGTTAGCCACATTAATAACAAAGCACCTGTTAAAGATAATGGAACGCTTAGCATCACGACCAGTGGGTCGATAAAGCTTTCAAACTGTGCGGCTAAAATTAAATAGATGAAGACAATGGCAAAAATAAACACTTGCGCCATTTTGCCCGACGCTTCCACATATTGTCGCATTTGGCCGGAATAGTTGTGGGTAATCCCTTTAGGTAAAACCTCTGCAGCAATTTTATTAAGTGCCTTGACGGCATCACCCATGGTGTATCCTTCTGCTAAACCCGCACTGATGGTTGCTGAGCGTAACTTATTAAAGTGCGGTAGATCGCTTGGTACAGTTTTTTCAGTGATTGTCACCAAGTTGTCTAGCGGAATAAGTTTGCCGCTTTGGCTTCGAACGTAAAGGTACTGAATATCCTTCGGATTATCGCGAAATTCCTGCATAGCCTCGGGCAATACCTCATAATTACTACCTTCATAACTAAAACGTGTGGTAATCGGCTTTCCTAAAAACAGGCTAAGTGTTTGTGCAATATCACTCATTTTAACGCCTAATTCAGCAGCCAAATTACGATTAATCGAGACGTTAATCTCGGGTTTATCAATTTTTAAATCAGTATCAACGTTGGTGAGACCGCCCCATTTTTCAGCAGCCATCATAAATTTTTGTGCATTTTTATATAATACGCTGTAATCTTCGTTGGTCGTTAAGACATACTCAACAGGCGTGTAACCTGATGCGCCAGGTAGAACGGGCGGTAATGCAGGGTAGGCCTTCACACCTGGAATTGACCAGAATTTTGGAAACCACTCATGTAAAAGTTCAAACGTTGATTGCTTGCGCTCGTTCCATGGTTTTAAGATCGCAAAAGTGAATCCCGTGTTTTCAGTCGACATGCCGTTAATTACAAAATAATGTTCCACTGAGGGTGTGTTTCGATAAATTTGTGCAATTTGAGCGGTGTGTGCTGACGTATAATTTAAATTGGTAGCAGTTGGGCCGGTCGCAATCCCCATGATAAAGCCTTGATCTTCAGGTGGAGTAAGTTGGCTTTGCAACGACATAAATAACAAAATACCGCAAGCATAAATAACAATGGCGCCGGCTAAGACAAACCAGCGGAATGTAATGAGAAACTTCAAGCAGGCTCGATAATAGTGGCCGATTTTTTCAAAAACAACATCCATTTTTCCTGCAAAACCGCCTGTGCAGGATTTAATGGTCATGGTGCGTGAGCACATCATCGGTGATAAAACCAGCGCAACAATACCTGAAATAATTACAGTACAAGCAAGCGTAAAGGCAAACTCACTGAATAAAATGCCTGTCAGTCCAGTAGTAAAACCAATGGGTAAGTAAGCCGCTGCAAGCGTTACTGTCATGGCAATAATGGCTAGGCGGATTTCCCTGGCGCCGTTCATAGCGGCTTCAATAGGCTTTTGCCCCATGAGAATATGTCGGTGAATATTTTCAGTCACCACAATGGCATCATCGACAACCAGCCCAATCGCCAAAACAAATGCCAGCAGCGTGAGCGTGTTAATGCTAAAGTTCAGTGCGAGCAATAACGCGCAAGCAGAGATGACCGAGAGCGGAATTGCCACAAGCGGTACTACAACGCTCCGCCATGAACCTAAAATGATGAACACCACTAAAAACACAATAATAAACGCTTCAAATAATGTTTTGTAGACTTCTTTGATCGACGTGGAGATATATTGCGATGCATTATAAGTTAATGGCATATCGATTTCTTTTGGCAGCATTTTTTTGATTTGTGGAATAACTTCTTTTACTCCTGCTGCAATGTCTAATGGATTGGCGGTTGATTTTGGCATTACTGCCAACGTTGCTGAGGGTTTGCCATCTAAAAATACGGTTGTGTCAGTATCTTCTTGCCCGAGCTCTGCATGCCCGATGTCACTAATACGCGTTAGCTGGCCGTTTTTATTGCGAATGACGAGGTCGTTAAATTGTTTCGCGGTGTGTAAGTCAGTTGTTGCATTAACATCAAATAACTCAAAACTGGTTTTAATTTGCCCCGCGGTTGATTGCACGTTGTTGCTGTTAATGGCGTTGGCGACATCAGTGGCTGTAATGCCCTGTGCAGCCATTAGTTGCGGGTTAAGCCAAATTCGCATGGCATATTGGTTTGGGCCATAAACAATAGCTTGGCCTACACCTTGTACTGATTCTAATAAAGGCTTGATATTTTCAGTGAGGTAATTCCCCATTTTAATTGGTGACCAGAGTTTGCTAGAAAATGAAAGGTAATAAACAGGTGTAGCGTTTGGATCGTTTTTTTGAATAATCGGGTTATTAATGTCTTTGGGAAGTTGCCATAACACGGAGTTAACTTGCGTGTTGATGTCGCTGACAAGTGTATTGATGTTATAGCCTAAACGGGCATTCACCGTGATCGTGCTCGAGCTATAAGAGCTACTTGAGGTGACGTAATCAATGCCTTCAACGCCAAAGATGGCTGACTCAAGCGGTTCGGTGATAAAATTTGCCATTAAGCTGGCATTGGCGCCAGGATAAGTCGTGCTGACCGTCACCACTGAACTATCAATTTTCGGAAACTCACGGACAGGCAAACGCAAATATCCAATGATGCCGAGAATCAACAGAATTAAGCAGATGACGATGGATAGAATCGGTCGTTTAATAAAAATGTCAGTAAAACTTTTTTGCATCAGTGTTTTTTCTCATTACCTGCATGACTAAAAAACGCAGCAGCTTGTGCTTGCGTAAGCGCAGGTGCACCGTTGCTTAATTTTAATTGCCCGCCATTAATAATTTTATCGCCAGGTTTAACGCCTTTTAATGCAATGATTTCGTTATCAAGTAAACGCTGCCCAAGCACGATAGGGGTTTTAATTGCAGTGTTTTGTGGTGATTGCACATAAACATAAGGGCCTTGTGCAGAATAGACAATCGCAGTCTGTGGAATAACGACGACTGTTGTTTTCTGGCCAAGCGGCATCGTCACCGTAACAAAAGCACCGGGAACGAGTTCATTATTCGGGTTGTTGATGCTGGCGCGCAGCGATAACATTCTGGTATCAGGGTCAATAGCCGAGTCTATTGCATAGACTTGTCCTGTAAATGTTCGGCCCGGATAAGCGCGGCTATGTATCATCACCAGTCTGCCGGTTTTGATATCAGCAAGATAGCTGCCAGGCACGCCGAAATCAACGTAAAGTGGGTTGACCTGTTCTAAGTCAGCGATCGTATCGCCCACTTGCAGGTATTGACCAAGACTCAAGTTGATCAAGCCAATTTTTCCTGTAAACGGCGCTCGAACGAAATGCTGCGTTAATTGCGCCTTCGTTGACGCAATATTGGCGAGATCTTGTTGCACTTTGCTCAGGTTGTCATCATAAGATGCCCGGCTGACCGCACCAATGCCAATCAAACGTTTGTCGCGCGCCAGCGTTTTGGCATCAGCATTGAGTAAGGCTTCTTGTTGGGCCAATGTGGCGACGAGTACGTCAGGAAAGATTTCGACAATGGGTTTACCTTTTTTCACCATCTGGCCTGAATGCACAAAAATTTTCGTGATTCGGCCGGCTGCCTCGG
>PANR01000048.1 GCA_002707695.1 Legionellaceae bacterium | reverse complement strand
TCTGCCTCTCGCGCGCGCAAGAGGTTTCCCCATTTTTCGGCTACGCCTGCAAAACGACGCAAATCCACGTTGTGGATCCGCGTCGCCCTCCAGGTGGGTGATCCCCCTCCCCTTGCACTTGCTACCTCCGGACTTCGCCAGTCGGTCAGGGTTGCATGGGGTCATGCACCCTCCCTCAGATTTCCGAACAAGAACCGCAATTTCCAGAACACCACAGAAGCGCCATAGAACGCCGCTGACAAAATTCAGCTACCCAGACATAGAAGACGCCCTTAATCGCTCTCAGCGGCTCTCAGATTCGCGCGATCGGCCATTAACGCCCTCCACTCTCGACTGGCTTTTGCTTTTACCGGATAACTTTTGAAGTGTAATGTGCAAAACAAACCGATACTGCAATATAGCTGCAATACTCTATCTACACCCCCGCAACACAAAGTAACGACCCTTACTCAATTTATTAGCTGCAACATAGCAGCCATATCTTAGATTGCAGCAATCCAGATGCCACACAACATACAGATTAATGCAACATTATATGTTGCTTGTATGTGGCTGCAATCCAGCGGCTACCAAGTAGCAATATAATATATAGCCCTTGTATTGCTGCAATACACATGCTACATTCTATATAGCTGCAATCTATCAGCTACCTATTTGCAACATATTGTATTGCTGCTGGCTCGCTGCAATACATTACAGAGGATCGACATATGCCAGTAATTTCACTCGTATCGCCAAAAGGGGGGGCAGGGAAGACAACAGCTTCAGTTGTACTCGCTGGTGAATTTGCCCAAACAGGTGAAGAAGTCACGATCATTGATGCTGACCCAAACACGCCCGTAGTGACCTGGGCAGCGAGACCGAACAAACCTAACAACATCAAGGTCATTACCGACAAATCAGAAGAAACCATTCTCGACAACATCAAAGAGGCCTCAAAAACCTCCAAGCTGGTGATTGTGGATTTGGAAGGCACCGCAAACATGCGTGTGACCTATGCAATTAGCCAGTCTGATCTCGTGCTCATTCCTGTTAAGCCGTCGATGCTGGACGCCAAGGAAGCGGCAAAAGCCATCTCACTTGTGCGTCGCACAGAAGATATGTCCAGTCGCAAGATTCCATATGCAGTGATTTTTTCGCAGATGCCGGCAGCCTTAGTGACCAAGAATTTCAAAGACATTGCGATCCAGTTCCAACGCCTGGACGTTCCCGTTCTCGATGTTCAGATGATCGATCGTGAAGCGTATCGCACCATTTTTTCAATCGGCGGCACCATTCATACGCTAACCGATAAGCAAGTTGGCGGCTTGGAAGCTGCGCGAGCAAACGCTTTGTCCTTTGCTCAAGCTGTGATTGGGCGACTGAAATCCAAACAGATCGCAGCAGCATAGGGGAACAATGATGTCAGACACCAAAGAACAACCAAGCGATGACGGTAGAGCCAAATTGAGCCTCGACATAGGCGGTCTCGACACTACGCCAGCAGAAGAAATTGACCCATCAAAACTTGAAGCCGTATCTGAAGCCGCCGGATTCACTAAACGTGAAACTGCACCCAAGATCGTAAAACCTGAAACAGCAGCCAAACCGGTAGAGCCTAAACCAGCAACAAAACCCAAAGTGAAGCAGCGCAAGCGCCGCACAACGGGGCGAACCTATCCATTCAACACCAAAATCAAGCCCGAAGCATACCAGCAGCTCGGCGACATCGCGGACGATCTCAGCGAAGAAGAGGGCAGGGTGGTCAGCATGGCCGAAGTTCTCGAAAACGCGTTAATTTGCTACGAACTGGAGCTCAAGCGCCGCAGAAAGAACTAGGGCAGGGGACTTACACCTCTGCCGCCTACCGCGTTCGGAATTTACCGGCCAGATCACCAATACTTGTTGCTACGTCTCGATTAGCGGGCGGCGAAATAATGTCGTCTGCCCAGCTGCGGTCGTTGATGTCATCTAAAATGCTTCTGGATCGCGTTTTCGGCACCGCTGCATTCCCTTCACGAATATCGCGCAAAGCATAAAGCGTTGGTCCCAGGTTCAATTCACCCTGTCGGGCTTTTTTTACCATGCCCCGGAAATACCCGCCCGGCGATTTCAACTCCATCCGCTTCGCGACAACAACGGCCATAACCACGGCAGCACCATGTCGGGTTAGTACCTGACAGGCTTCACCCCAGATACTGTCCGACACACCAAGCATCGTTTTGTGGGAATAGGCAGCGTCCAAGATATCATTCCAGCTCGGATTATCGCCGTATCGGCCCATCGACAGGTTGGGACTCGCAAAATCTACCAGTTTTGGTGTGATTTTGTATTGTTCCATGTTGTCTTTAACGACGATTTGGGAATCGAGGTCTCTGCTTTTTTGGTTCCAGCCTTCGACCAATTCACTACTACTTTTTCTTGGCAGACCTTTACTGTTATCTACAGTATTTAATAATTTATTATTTTTTAGTTCTGTTGTAGTTGTATTATGGGTGCAATCCATTGCGCCCTCGGGTGAATTATTACTGCTTTTAGAAGCCGTATTTTCTGAGTTATCCACAGGTATCAAAGCGTTACGCAGAGCTGTTTCAGCTTCTTCCTGTCGCGACCAAAGAGCCTCCAAGATGTGCTTAAGCGCAACCAAATCCATCTGAGACACCACGCGACCAGCAAGCTCTAAGGCCTCTTCGGCCCAATCTTCCCAGTCACCGCCAGCAAGCCCGTCCTCAAGCGCCGCAAAGGCGATCTGAAGGATGGTTTTTTTAGCTATGGTGATCTGTCGCCGAAGTTTGCCGCGCTCCCTACGGACGTCCTCTGCCTTCGCAGCGACCTCTTTGAACTCGTCATGCCGCGTCGCCAACGGGGAGAGATCAAATCCATAGGCCTCAGTGATGTAGCCCATACGGTCACGGCGGCCGTATCGCTTGCCCGTGGGGCTGTCTACAGGCGTAATGAGCTGCAAGTCGACCAGCTGACGCATGGTGTATTGCACCATACGGCGACTAAGGCCTAATTCTTCTTGCAGCCGTTCATTGGACGGCCACACGATAGGCCGCTGCTGGTCCTCCCAGTCTTGCTCATAGCTGAAACCCATCAGCTTATCGATGGCAAAAACGTGCCTGGGATGGATGTCCAGGGCTACAGAAGCCCGTTTAAAGGCAGATAATACCTGCCCCTTGGCGACGCCTTCGCGCAAGCCCTCGAAACGTTCAGCCAGGTCCTTGGCGAGCAACGAGACATCTGTGATGCCGCGCATACCCGTAGGGCTATGGCCTCGATTGGAGTGTGTCTGCATAGTAGTGTTCCTCTTGGTTAGAGGATCACCAGGCAATAGGGGACCGCTAGCGAAAATCATTTCGCTTGAAAACAGACCCCGTATGAGATAGGCTTCAGTTCAGAGATAACAGAGTTTACGTAGCCAAACGTAAGTCTTCTGAAGCCTACTTCACCGATCTGGTGATCCGATTAACCCGCGAGCCAACGCGGGTTTTTCATTTTTGGATCTTTGTCAGTGTGTTTTTTGCTTGTTTACTACCGATAGATTTCTCCTCCTCATTGCTCATTGTTAGCGGCCTCTCGTTCAGCATCGAAATGCAGTGAGTGGTCCAGGTATTCTTCCAGCGTCATCAGCTCACCAAGCTTCGGATCGCCGAGATAAACGCAGTGTTTGGCGAGTGTCCCACGCAGATAGTCCGCCAGGGACTTGTCGCCTCGATAGGCGTCAAGCTCCAAGCGCACCTCTGGTGACATCTGGAATTTGTAGGGGACATCGCCTCGTGCTTTGACAATTTGTTCAAACGCATAGGCACGATCGATGTGCTCCGCACGACCGCCAAAGCTGTCGGGCTTCTCCATCATGTTAAACAAGGTCATCTGATTGATGGATTCGGGCATATGGTCACGCAAATACGCGAAATGCAGCTCTAGCCGTGCGAGAATGAATTTCGAACTGGTCTTGCCAATCTTGTTGGCTTCCAGCTCCACGCGCAGTTCCGGAGACATCAGAAACTTGTATGGTTTCGTGCCTCTGGCGCGTATTTTCTTTTCATATGCCTCTGCGCGTTCAAGCGCTGTCATACCCATGTCACTGCCCTCAAAAATATTGGCCATAACCACCAACAAGGGGTTTTGACCCCATTTTAAGGGTTAATGTAACGCTATTTCTGAAAAAATGAAAGCGCTATTGATCGCTTGGGATCGCTATAGGCGGATTAAGCGCTTGTTATAACGGTAATATTGCGCTTCTCGCCATTTCGCGCTCAAACGGAAAATCCGTGCAGCCGATGTCCGGCCGGTTGCGAATCTACCGTTTTTTGTTCGAATCAGCGCTAGATATAGCGGTATTAGAGCCATCAGACTACAAGGATGATGGTCGATTCGAACCTCGGGCGAAGCACGAACGCCTGCCCACGTCGCCGGGCATCGCTCGGCAAAGAGGGCAGGCGCGATTTTCATCAGCTGGCCATCAACTCGTTTTCGCAGTCAAGACAAGCAACACGAATATCGGGCTTTGCCCAGATATTCAGCCCGCAACCGGGGCAAGTGTACTTGGTCCGTGTGGTGCGGGGTGCCGCGCTGCCGCCTTCGGCTGCGCGGTCAACCCATGAGAGTTTGAACCCTGTGCCCGTAAGCTCACCAAAGGCCTTTTCAAACGCGCCACTTGGGGCGATATAGTGGGTCATCTGTTGGCCTGTTTGCTTGCCACCTGGTTCACCCGTGTTCGACGGGATCAAACCGACACGCTCCATCCAGCTCGCCCATTCCTTATTGTGATAACCCGACCGGCTCGGTGTACCGAAATGATGCTGCTCCAAATGCACCATTTCATGCACTAGCGTTGATAACACTTCGCCCTGGGTGCGTTCGTTAAAGTGCATCGGGTTCATGGCGATCTCGTCGGCGATCTTTTTACCACCAGCCCACCGGTCGCCGGAAAAATAGCCATAGGTGCGGTTCTTGCGCTGATAGGTAATCAAGCAAGGCGGCAAGCGTTCGCCAAACAGGGTTTGATTAAAAAAATCATAGGCCTGCTGCAGCTCGCCATAGGCGAGCTGCGTCGGTGAAAGGGCTGGGGTGTTGTTCTTTTTCTTGTTCATGGCTTCGGTTCCTTATTGTATTGTACAAAACAATTTTGAAAAGTGATAAATCTGCAAAGGGCAGGGGATTAGCTCGCCAGCAAAAAATCGAGTTGTTCAGGTTCTTCTGCTTCGGCGGCTACGCGTGCTTGTTGCAGTTCGTCAAATTCAGCGGTGACGATCTCCACGGCGGGGCTGACGCCGCGCCATTCATCGCGATAGATTGAGGTATCAACACCAGCACCGGCCTGTAGGTCGATGCCTGTGGCGTCTGTGAAAGGCTGGTACTTCTTCATGTTGGCGGCGGCTTGCCCGGGTTGCGGGTCGTTCGGCAACGGGTGGCGACAATCTTGGTAACACTGCACCCCTGAGAAGAAAAACGGTGCTGATCCCTGCGGGATAATAAACGCGCCATAGCTGGCCAGATCGCTTGCAATATCCATCAAGGCATACTCAAACAAACCGCCTTTGTAGCGTGGGGCTTTACGGCCTCGCATAGCGTTTTTGCCAAAAGGCGGGTTGCTAATTACCGATGTAAAATCTCGCTCTTTGAGCATCGCCTGAATGTCTGGGTCAAAAATATCGCCGTGTATCCATTCGGCCTCTGGCAACACCTTGCGGCCAACTTCCACATAACGGGGGTTCATTTCCACACAAACAAGCTGGGGCAACCGTTCGCCATGATCCCAGCCGTGAAGGTAGGCAAACGCCAAAACCCCAATACCGGCGCATAGATCGAGCACACGCGGGCCATGCACATCGAGCTTGAAATCATTGGCCAGATCGTAAGGGGTAAAGTGGGCGCTGCCGTGCTTATTGTTGCTGTCGCCGCCTTCGTGAAAATTTTCAATCACGAAACACCGCTCGTTAAATGTCAGCGTGTCTTTTTCCAGCAATTCACAGGCTTGGGCGTGTTGTTTGGCTTGGGCTTTGTTTAGTGACATGGTGGTTTTTCCTCTTTGTTAGGCCATTGGCCGGTTGCGCATGCAACCGGGACTAGGCCCGCGCCAATAAGCGGAAAGGGGAATGGTCAATGTCGATTGATCGGGAAGGGGGATCACCCACCCGCAACGAAGTGAAGGGCAGGGCATATCCGCGTATGCGGATCCGCAACTGTCTTGCAGGCGTTAGCCGAAAGATGGGGAATACCGTTCAATCGCTCGTCTTGGCATTGACCAGGGGACGCTCGCCAGCGTCCCGAACGGCTTAGTGATCGTTACCGAATGGCGGAGACTACAGGCTCCGTCGCGCAGCGATAGAGCACGACCCAACGGGGAAGCCCCAGACCACCTAAAAAGATTCAGATTGAAAAAATGCGCAACATTGTTATACTTTGTGCAACACTTATATTTTTCGAGGTGAAACTATGGCCAGTGCAACGATGGGCGTGCGCCTGAATGAAGATACCCAACACCGGTTAGAAGCGTTAGGAAAAGCCCGCGACAGAACCCCTCACTACCTGATGAAAACCGCCGTAGAGCGTTTCCTGGAAATTGAGGAAGCTTTGGAAACAGAGCGTCAAATCGTCAAAGCCCGATGGGAAAAATACGAACTAACCGGCGAAACTATTGATCATGCCGATGTAAAAGCATGGGCAGCGAGTGTCCGGCCGACCGGGACTGAAACTGACTAATGGCAATTGTTAGATGGCTTCCAGACGCGCTCGATGACTTAAAACGGCTCCACGCATTCATAGAGCCGCACAGTCCTGCTGCTGCATCCCGCGCGGTCGATACCCTGATCGATCACGCTGAATCTTTAGCCGAGTTCCCAGAAAAAGGTCGGCCCTGGGAATTGGAAATGGATTTTCGGGAGTTGTTCGTCAAATTCGGCGCGCGAGGCTATGTCATCCGCTACCGCCACATTGACGAAGAGGTTTTTATTGTCCGTGTATGGCACGCCCTAGAGGATCGCTGAACAAGAGGAGTGGCAAGTGTGGGGTCAACAATCACAAGCGCAGGAGTTTACGCAACGCCAGAATAACGGGCAGCATACCTATAACCGCGCCCCGCATTTACGCCCGGATCGCTTCAGAGATACGCTTCTGCACAATCACGGACTTGATGCGGCCGGAGCGGTTGATGAAGACGGCAATCCAATGGCGATGCGCTATGCCGGAAGCCCAAAGAGCGACAATTTCTTTGTTGCTCTGTTGGCATTGATTGGGTTTTTCCTGTCAATTCCTGTCATCCTGACGATCAGCTGGTATGCCGGTGCGGGTTTATATTTTACCTATGGCGTCAATATCTGGCTCTCGCTCATCGCCGGCATTGCTGCGCTGATCGGTACGCCCTGGTTCACCCGTTGGGTCTTTTTCAGTGGGAAAAACCTCAAAGCGCGGGGTAGCCTTTGGCGCATACCTTTTGGATTAGTAGCCCTAGCGCTCGCCTTCGGGGTGCCAGCTTATTTCGGGGCAACATGGACGTGGGCGAGCTTTGATTTTCTGCAGCTCGCAATGCCGGATACGACACGATTGTATGCTGGCCTTGGTACGGCGGGGTTTTATGGGCTGGCTGTTTATACCACGTTGCGAAGCTCTCGGTGACATAGCCGCGAAAGACCATTGAACGAAACACAAATCGAGGAGTAATAGTCATCGGAATTTTATCATCCGGAATAAAGCTGATTGCGCTTGCGGCGTTATCCATTTCTATGCCTGCTTTAGCACAAGACCCTTCTGTACCTGACTATCAGTCCCTGACGTCGGAAGAGGCTATTGCCGGATGTGATAGATATGCATCGCACCCTGATGACCCGATGAAACCAGAAAGTGTTCCAGGCGTCGCCTCCGATGCGGACGTAGCCCATGATGCCGCTTATGTTTATTGCTTGCGTGCCTTCGGCCTGAACCAGAACAACCCACGTCTGGCATTTCAAAATGGCAGAGTGAACCATGCCCGTAACCCATATGGTACGGGTCAACCGCTTCAGATGTTCACGATTGCCTACCGTGGCGGCTCCGAGATTGCTGGCAGCTATTTGAAAAAGCTTTACCCCGAAGAAACACGCAAGATGTTTATCCAGGGAAGTCAGACACCCTCCCCAAGTACTGGGACGCAGCGATCGGGAAGTGGGCAACCATCAACGTTATCTGGCTTTTTTGATGGTGTGGTTACAAAAATCAACCAACAAGAGGCATCCTATGAGAGTTTAGTTCTACGCATAAACTGCTGTGCTGACTTCAAAGAAGGCCCAAAAACAAAGTATCAATCGATTCGAGATAAAATCGACGATTTGAATCGTCGCAGAGAACAGAGCGGCAAATGGTCTTGTGATCGGATCGAATTTATCAAGTACGACTTTGATTCCCTCGGAACGTGGATACAACTCTTGTCGAGGAGCACCGAAGAATCGAAGCATGCCGGATCGATCAGCTCCCAAGATAAGATTAGTCTTGATGCTTTGGTAGATGATGTTCGCCAAACCGCCACCTTGATCCAGGAACGGGCTATTCAAACCGGCTGCGATAATCTCAAAGATTAGGTTTCGCGGGCTATGAATCTCGATCCTTCGTTAATTCGAGGGATTACCGTCTGTGCTATACAGCTCCTGGAAATATTCCTCCCACGAGGTTTCCGCCTTCAGTTCATTCAAGAAGCTGTCTTGATCACCATCGAGCACACCCACATCAAACCAAAACTCAAGCGGCCACGAATGATTGGGGGCTTCACGTTGCAGCGACCGGATGAGGCTGGCCTGTGAAGGGGTGAACCCCTTTGTCAGCGCCAGCTTTTCGGTGTGATCCCAAGGGTATTGCCCATAGGTGTATGTCTTTCGCTGGAAAAACCAGCTTCCAAGACGCGCCAATGCAAAACTTGCATCGTCTTCAAAAGTGGCTGCCCTAACTTCGCCGTCTATCACGGTATGGATCGCACCGGCACCTTGGCGCTCCAATAGCGACCACATGGCTTTCAAGCCATAGTCTTCGCCAATAATCGGAATGGCAATCGCATCCATGATTTCCCACGACCGTCTGCCGCGACTGTCCAATGCCGGTTCCCCATTTTTCAGTTGAAACAAGCGTCTTTGGCCTCGGCCAATGGCGCTGAAAAAATCTTCAAGGGTCTCGGGTATCGTGAGGGGTGACGGATTGGCAGAGAAGTGGTTCCACGACTCTGCATCCGTGATCAGGGCAACCGTCAGCTCGACGGCTTGACCATGTGAAATTTGAAGGTCAGGTTTAGCCAGGCGAATAGCCTTGGCGTGCTGCTTCAGCAGCATTGAATAATCAGTCATCTTGCGATCTCCGAGGTCGGCCTATTATTTTCACAACCTCAGCGCATGATGCTGTTAGGCGTTGAATGGTGTCCTTTACGCGATAGGCTCGCGCGGGCGGTCCAGCCGACACGAATTATATCAGTGGTTTGAAAAACCACAATAAATAGCGGCAAAGCCGCCGCTTTTTTCCGTTTACCACAGCCTTACGGGATTTCTCTACAGCGCTATTTAGGGGCGCGTTCAATCCCTTCAGGCTGCTTGGTCGCGCACAAAGCGCGACTGGAAAACGGGAAAAAGCCCGCCGCCGATCAGGCGGCAAAAATATCTGGGCATAATTGATAAGAACGTAGCCACACGATGTATTGCAATCATGTGGCTACGCCATTCGACTTAGGCCGCTTTATCTTTCTTTGCTGGTGTGGCTACGGGCTGCACCGTCATGCACTCAGGAACCCATGCCGCCAACCGCTTGCGGGTAGGGGCTTTGATGCCGATGGTTTTCACCTCTGGGTTAAACACATTACCCATTGCCTCGGCATACACGCCTTTCTTGTCCTTCTGGTGCCGTTGGGCAAATTCAGGATCAATCACCTCTGTGGCAATCTCTTCCATTTGACCTTTGGTAATGCGACCAAAAAACTCGGCGTCTGGTGTCCAGTAGCTCGCAACGTCAACGCCGATAATCTGCGCGGCACGTTCCAAGGTGGGGTCTGTTTGGCCTTCGTCGTTCAACTGAGGTTTCAACATATACACCGCCGCATAGGCCTGTAGGGCGATTTTGTCGGCTTCTGACAAAGCGCGGAACGCTTCAAAGCTCTCGGTTTCGTCCTCAACCTCGAACCAGTCAAGCGACAAACCAGCCACCAGTTTTTCGACTTTCTCGCGGCCTTCATAGCGCCCCATGTCGCCCACCTTCGAGACAACGCGAGCACTACGGGCTTGCTGCGCTGACAGTTCAAACGGGCTATCTGTGTAACCGATAGAAAGCGCATCACGGATTGTATGGAATGCCAGCAAATCACGGGCAACAATCGGATTTGCCAATAACTCGGCTTGCAACACCTCCAAGCGGATCGCCGCCAGATCGTCGCGCAAGCTCTTGCTAAACTGGCTCGGCTGTTCGGCGCGTTCCTTGGCGGCTTTCTTCTTCGCAGCAATGGCTTTGGGGTCGTCTTCTGCACGGATAAAACCAAGTTTCACTTGCACCGTGCCATCATGGGCAAGGGACAAAAACCCGCCAGCAATCGCCTGTTCTTTGGGTTTATAGGCTTTCGCCTTTTCTTCCAATACTGCCAGCTTCGCCTCGATGTCGTCGCACTCGGCAATGGCTTTTTCATCGTCATTTTCTGCCGCTTCCTCAAGCTCGGCATAACGCGCTTCAAGTTTGGTTTTCTCGGCTTGGTCTGTGTCTGACAGGTCGATTTTCTTCGGATGAATGCGGCGCATTTTGTCGCCTGCATAATAATTTTCATCAAAGGCAATTTCGATCCATGCCCAACCCTCTCCCTGTAGGCGTTCCGCTTCGGCTTCCAGCTGCGCCGTTGCCAGTCGGGTCAACCGCTCCGCGTCTTTGAAATAGACCGTATCGCCGAATAGATCGGTACGCACCTCGCCGCCATCGGCCTCGTAAGCTTCCCGACCAATCAACCGCGCCAGCTTGTTACTGTCGGCAATCTCGTCTTCTGTCAGGGCAGCTTTCACGCCTCGCGCCGTGATACCTTGCCAGTGAGATTTTAACGCCTCAAAGACTGCCTCTTGGCGTTCCGCATCGTCGGTAATGGTAAAGGCACACGCGGCCTCTACGTCGATCTCGTCGGCTCTCAGAGCGTCCAGCAGGGCAGGGGACAAACGCCCTAATTTCAAACGCTGTTCAACCAGTTTGGTTGTTGCGCCATGACGGGTTGCGATTTCCGACACGCTCAAGCCCTCGTCCTGCATTTTTGCCCATGCGGCGAACTGGTCGGCGGGGTGCATGGCTTCGCGGTGAATATTTTCTGACAGGCTGGCACTGGTGGCCGCGTCACTGATCAATTTGCACGGCACTTCGTCGGTGGCCTTCATCTGTTTACGGCTGATCAAAACGCCTAGCGCACGGCGGCGGCGTTCCCCACCTGATACGGCAAATTTCCCGCCTTTTGTTTTGCGCACTACAAGATTTTGCAGCAAGCCCTCGGCTTGGATATTGTCGGCTAGGGCTTCAATACCATCGGTTGAACGGGTGGTACGGACGTTTTCAGGGTCTTCGACCAGTTTGTTAAATGGCACCATTACGGTGTTTGTTAGGGGTGCTGTTGCTGTATTTTGAGTTTGAGTAGTCATGGTTTTAGTCCTCTTGCTTTGATGAAAAGCGACCCGCCACCACGGCGAGCCGCAGGGTAATTTCGTTAGGTGTTGGGGGTCTGGTTTTCTTCGAGGTATCGCTGCACACACTTGGCGGCGTAGATACCTGCGTTATTCAATTGGCGTTGCCATGCTTTGCTGCTGGGTGCCCAGCGAAAGCCGTTTGACTTGAGGCTGTCGCGCACGTCCTTGGCGGGTTTACCGTCAAAAATGACCTGAACCCTGTTTTCCTCGGTGTTCTCGACAATCTCATAACCTTCGCCCTTGATTGGCTCGGCGGCGACCCGTTCGGCGGCAGCTTTCAGGCTCTCAATGCGTTTTTTCAGGCGGCGGATTTCAGCGTTGTTATTTTTAAGCTGATAGTCCTGAGCTGGGCCTTTTTCCCACGAATATTGCGCCTCGTAGGTTGTCACTAGCTCGCGTTCCTGCTCGCTCAATGCGGCTAACGCTTTCAAAGTGGCGGGGGCTTCGGGGTTCTTCTGGTGTTTGCGCCATGCGGCATTCACCCGCTTGTAAAATTCCTGACGCTCGACACATTTCGCCAGTTTGGTGTCCAGCTTGGTCACTGCATCGGGATCGTCGGCACTGATGCCACCCGTTCCGACGCTCGCCGCTTTACTCGCGTAATAATCGGCTTTCTTGCTTTCATCGATGGCCGCTCGCATGTGGTTGTCATGCTTGGCCAAGTCTCGGCGGTGTCGTTTTTCGGAATGATGGCCAACCAAAATCGGTTGCCCAAAGGGGATACCGGCTACTTGCGCCCGCGCTGCATCGTGGCGACTGTCTGAACGCCTCGCGGCATTCTCTGCCCGCTGTTCGTAGCGTTCCCTTCGTGCTTCCTGCTTCGCCTCATAAGCGTTTAAAGGTCTGTTTTCTTGGTCGTTCTCTGTGGTCTTACTCATCTTTTTTTCCTCTTTTTTAGGCCATTGGCCGGTTGCGCATGCAACCGGGACTAGGCCCGCGCCAATAAGCGGAAAGGGGAATGGTCAAGACCTCGAACGGTCGGAGGGGAATCACCCACGCGCAGCTTGCCTGCGGGCGCGAAAGCGTCCTGCAACGGAACGCAGTGAAGAGAAGGATGGGGAGACCGACCGGGCGACTCGCCTTGGGTCTTTACCAGGGGACGCTCGCCAGCGTCCCAATGGGCTTAGTGATCGTTACCGGATGGCGGAGACTACAGGCTCCGTGGCGCAGCCATAGAGCACGACCCAACGGGAAAGCCTATGATCCATGACATATTTGCAGATGAATTTTGCTTAGTTGTTCGACTATGATGTTGGCTAAGTTTCGATTTCGGCAGACAGAAGATTTTGGATAGCACGCATTTCGTCATCGCTGACCGCTGGGAACAACGGGCGCTTGGCTAGAAAGGTGTATTTGCGGGGGTTTATTAGATAGTAATATCTATAGAGCACGACCGGTGGGCCAAGCTCAGGCCGCACTCTTGATCTAAGGAAATTGTTCCTAAGTGGGGCTCATCTGAAGAAGGGGTTTCCTCATCTTAGTTATCTCTACTGGGTCGGAAAGCCAGTTCTTGTAGCTTTCAAATACAGCCGCAGTGTAGGGTTGCTGATAATGTTGTTCTAGGTCTTGTTCGCTTTCCCATTCCTCATATAAGTAAAGTTTTTCATCGGATAAATCTACGTAAAGCTCGAACTGGAGACAGCCAGCTTCTTCCCTTGTCAGCTGAACAATACTGGTTATCGCTTCTTTCGCGTCTCCAAAGTATTCAGCCTTTGGGGAGATTTTAGCGAACACAAATAACGTGGTTTTTGCCATTGTTTATTCCTCGTATTCAGGGCCCTTTCAGGTAGGCCGACCGTGCTTCGGATCGTTCCGACAGGCTTAGTGATCGTTACCTGATGGCAGAGACCACAGGCTCCATTGCGCAGCAACAGAGCACGACCGTATGGGAAGCCTTAAATAAGGTTGGAGCCTGTGTCTTGAGAGAGTATTGAGCCAGTCGAAATAACCTGGCTCAATGGGATTGCTGTGTTTTGTACTGTTCTGGTCATATTGCCATCGGCAGGGTAGACAGGGTGCCCCCGACTAGCGTTCCATACAGAATCCACTTCAGTCGGTTAGAAACCGGTTTGCCACGAGCGGCACGGGATGACGTAAACCACCAGACGATGAGAGCGCACAGAGCCACTTCAATACACAATCCTATAAACGGTGCTTGGGTATAAAGAGCCAAGCCAACCTCTGTTGAAGTTTCTCCGTTCACGTAGTGTTTGAACCCTACCAGAAGGTCGAGAACTTCGTGAAACACCACCAGGGCAAAAGACCATAGTGCCACGGACAACCTTCTTGTGAGCAGGAACGCAACCACTGCAAATCCGACAGCCCAGAATGACACTGGTATCAGGTCATGGGTGAGCCACATGTCGGTCTGCATGTTGTAGAACTTCGTATCGATCGGATGATAATCATGCGGCAGGAAACTCTCTACCCCAAGCGAGACGAACAGCAACATCGCAAAATCCAGTAGCTGAGCGCCGACCAGGAAGATCCAGAACGGAGCAGCCTTTTTTGATGGCTCGACGGCGTCCTTTGCCGCGAGCTTTTCATACGGCACGAGTGCCGTAGCAAAATGTCCCATGAACATGTTAGCCATCCTCCTTTTTAATTGCCCAGTTCAGCAAGAAAAACGAGCCGATATACAGGACAATAAATACGGGTATGAGTGGTAAGGTCATCGTGCAGTCTCCTTTTCGGTTAGATGTTTGTTCAAAGCGCTAAGCACTTTGGTGAGGTTTTTTGTGATCATGTTTTTGGCCACAAGGTTGTAAATGATTGGCCCGAGCGGCCCCATGCCCATCTTGACTTCAAATTCCATCGTGACGCGGGTTTTGCCCGGCCCCTGGTTATCCATTTTGACGGTGACGACACCTTCCTTGAGTGGTTTCGGCGGGTTCTCCAGCACCCAACCGATCTTGCTGTGTGGTTCAAAAACGGTGATGCGCTCATTGATTTCTGTGCCGTCCTGCTGTTCGCAGACGCGCGTCGCACCTTGGCCCGTCTCCGGGCCTCGGATGATGCGTGAACCTTTTAAGCCTGGGTGGAATTCGGCAATGTTGCCGAAATCCGCCCATGCATTCCACACGGTTTCCTGGTTGGCGTCCATATCATGGACAAGTGTTACTGCTGGCATAATATGCTCCTTAGAGGTGCCGTTAGACAGACTCAGGTAAGCCGGTGAAGTTACGGATCATTGCTTCGATGTCCGCTTCTGGAAGATTCTTTTCGGCATCGATGAACTGCTTGGCGGTTGCCCCAACGATATTGCTGAAAGCGGGAGCTGGGTCCGTCAGTGTGTCGATAATGGCTGTCACCACATCAGAAACCGACGTGATCCCTTCGTGCTGACCGGCTTGGATGCCTTTGGTCAGGTCGCGTCGCAGAGGCTCGAAAGGTTCCGCCGGTGTGGCTGTGACTTTGACCGACTGATCGGCGGTGCCAGTGTCAACGCCGGCTGGGACGATGTTGGCCACTTGCACACCAAAAGGCAGCACTTCGGCTCGTAAAGAACGGCTGTAGCCTTCTAGGGCGTATTTGCTGGCACAGTAGGCCGACATGAAGGGCAGGGCGATACGGGCGGGCAGTGATGTCACATTGACGATGTGACCCGCACGCTGTTCGACCATCGTTCCGGTGGCGGCTTTAATGACATTCAGTGCGCCAAAGAAATTCACCTCGAATTGGGCGCGGATTTCGTCAATCGACGTTTCTTCCGATGCGCCCAACAGATGATAGGCGACATTGTTGACAACGGCGTCCAGGCGACCTTCCTTACTAACGATCTGCTCGACCGCTGCCACGCTATCGTCATAATCAGTGACATCAAATTTAAGGTGGCGGTCGTCATTTTCATCACCGCTACGCGAGCAACCATAGACAATGTGTCCCTGGTTTTTCAGTTCATCGGCCAGCGCTTTGCCGATACCGCGAGACGTGCCAGTGATGAAGATAACTTTTGATTGTGTAGTCATGGGATTTTCCTATTGTTGAGGGTTGTTTAGGGTTTAGGTCTCACAAGCTGGCGAAGTGCTGCCAGCTTTGATGAGTGTTCTGTTTGCACCCAATTGAGGTGCGGTTGTATCGATCAGTGCAGAAGCTGACTGATCGTTGGTAAAACTGTTTATTTGCATCGTTTTCATGGATGGGTTCCTGTGTCCGGATGTACCTAGCAGGCTGTTGAAATTCTTCCGCGCAGCCACTGCTTTTGATAAAATTCCGCCGTCATACGGACTTGAGACTATTTAAGAATGCGCGGCACTGATATCACTCAAGAAGCTCTTTTCTCTACTGTCCATCTCGAAACGTTTGTACCTCAACAGCATCCGCTTCGGCCATTACGCGAGTTGTTTAATCAAGCCATGAAACGGATCGATTGGCTGTTTGACACGGCTTATGCCGAAGGCGGTCGTGAATCAATTCCACCTGAGCGTCTTTTGCGAGCCCAGCTTTTACAGGTACTTTACAGTATTCGTAGTGAGCGCCAACTCATGGAGCAGATGACATACAACTTATTGTTTCGCTGGTTTACCGGTCTCACTATCGACGATACCGTATGGGATCACTCGACCTTCAGCAAAAATCGTGATCGCTTACTTGAGCACCAGGTCATTCCCGCACTTTTTAAAGAGGTGGTGGAACTGGCAGGCAAACAGAATCTACTCAGTGATGAGCATTTCAGTGTCGATGGCACCTTAATTCAAGCCTGGGCTTCGCAAAAAAGCTTTCGCCCAAAAGGTGAGGATGAAGACTCAAATAGCAGCGGTGGCCGCAATGCCGAGCATAATTTTCACGGTGAGAAACGTAGCAACGACACTCACGAATCAAAGACAGATCCGGAATCGAGGAACTACAAGAAATCGACTAACAGCGAAGCCAAACTGGCCTACCTTGGTCACTCGTTAATGGAAAACCGTAACGGTTTGGTGGTGGATGCCAGGGTTAGTTTGGCCGATGGTCATGGAGAGCGAGATACCGCGATTACGATGCTGGCAGGGTTGCCCGGATCGCACAGGAAAACTGTCGGTGCAGACAAGAACTACGACACAAAAGGGTTTGTCGCCAGTTGCAAGGGGCTAAAAATCACACCTCATGTGGCGCAGAACACTCAGCGGAAAGGTGGCTCGGCAATAGATGGTCGCACGACCCGTCATCCCGGTTACGAGATGAGTCAGAGAAAGCGCAAGCGAGTTGAAGAGCCATTCGGTTGGGGCAAAACCGTAGGTCTGTTTCGACAGGTCAAAGTACGTGGACTTGAGCGAGTCAACGCCATTTTCCAGATGACGATAATTGGCTGGAATTTAACCCGAATTCGTAATTTACAGGGTCAGTGTGTCTGATGAACAGAGTTGATGTGGAGAAAGTCATCAATACGAAGAAAAATCGGCAAGAACAGGTAAAAAAACACTGAAAACTTAAATTAGAGGTGATGTGATTTCGATTTATTTCTGAATTTCAACAGCCTGCTAGAAGAACTTCCGCAGCGTGAGCTGGAAGTAGTCTTCTTGGTTGAAAATTGTCAGCGGATCGTTGGCGTTGTCCGCATTGGCGAAAAACCTGGCTTGAAGCTCAACTTCCCAGTCTTCGCCAATACGTCGATCCGCTTCGACCGTGTAGAACTGGGAACCGGTTTCAACGTCTATCGCCGTTAAAAACAGGATGTCGGTATCGTTGGTGTCGTTCAGAGTAAAGCGAGTGCCGAAGGCTATATCGTTGTCACCAATGGGCTGAATTTCTCCGCTGCGATCGTCATATTGAAATTCGGCGATCAGGCCGATGTCCAGGCCGGTCTCTTTTATATCAAACAAGGTGTATTCAAAGCCGCCAACGAAAGCGTTTGACCGGCCATCGAAGCTGTCACGCGTTAATGCCTCAAGCTTCCACAGCCAGTCTTCGGCGGTATATTGGACATCGATACTGGTCTGATTCAATAGATCGTATCGGGGGACCAAAACCGTCTCGCTGCCACTGTTGTCTTGAATGAAACGCGGCTCGGGGCTGTTTCCATAGAATTGCGATACGCCGATGTCCCAGTCGCCGATACTGTTGCTCCACCGAGCGGCAAAGCTGGGTTGCCACTGCTCTGCGCCGGATTCATACTCAGCGCGGTCGGTATCCACGACGAAAGGGGTTCTGAGTCTGCCATTTTCGCCCGGGAAGGTACGTTCACGAAAGTAGGGCAGATAGAAGAGATCGAGCGTGCCCCAGTCCTGCTCCCAAGAGAGCTGAACCATTGGTTGACCAAGCTTGTCTTCCCCGTCCAGATTCTCGACGAGATCCGTTTGGTTGATTACATCGACCAGGTGTAGACTTTCGGTGACGCCCCAGAAGACGGTTCGAGCACCGACATAAAGGTCGATACCCTGATCTTCAAAGCTCTTGCGGTAGTAAAATTCCCGCAGGTCAAAGTGGGTGCGTTCGCTGTCGTCCTCGTCGTAGCGCAAGAACGGCGTGGCGACGAAACGCTGGTTGCCGTCGTCCCAATCGTGAAAGTATTCAAACTGGCCAAACACAGAGAGGCCGAAGCGATCTTGCCTGGAGTCCGATGTGTCGTTGGTAAAGTACCGGCTCTCAAGTCCGACGTGGCCTGAAATCTCCCCGGCGGTTGCGAGCGTTGCTACTGGCATTGTGAGCGCCCCAGCTAGAAGCCAGGGCGCTGCTTTTCGATGAATATTGTGGTGGGATGTCAGCATAACGCTTGTCCTTTCAGCCCGCTCAGCGAGCCTTTTTCAGTGCGTTTTGCTTGAAATCACGGTCTTTGAAGCCGTTATTGAACACATAGTCGCCGAACGACAACGTTGTGCTTTTACCGGTGAGGTGATTGACCATGTCCTGGCGGTCAGCTCGCCAGTATTTGCCCAGGTACTGCTTGTAACCTGAGACCGTCAGCGTTTTCATATGCGAGCCACGACGGTCGAAAAACTCGATTTTCCAGGGGCGGTAGTGCTCTTTATCAAAATAGACGAGCTGTCGGCTGTAACCGGACTTTGGGTTCACTGGATCGGTCTCGATAACAAAATGGTCCCGGCCGTCGAAGCTCTCGTCACGTACATACTTGTAAGTGTACTTTTCGACTTCCTGGGAAGAGAGGTCTTCGTAGGCAAACTCACTGCCCACGAATGGGCCTGACTGGTTGGACTGCGAAATGCGTTTGACGCGTTTCAGGGATGGCAGGTAGAGCCACTGGTCATCTGCACCTTGTTTGTGGGTAAACGAGAGAAAAGCCGTGCCTTTTACGTCGCCAGGCGTATCGAAGATGATCATCGATTTGTCGCCGTCGTCTGTTTGTTCAAGCGTGCGTATGCGCAGGGAACGGGTCGCCGTTTCACCCTGTGCGCTTTTCAGCGTCATGGTCATATTGGCTTTGGTGTCGCCAAAGCCGATGTCGCGGCGGTCGGCTTCAACAGCGATCTCAAGCCCACGCTCTACAGCAGTTTGTGCCGCTGCCGGCAGCGCGGTAAATCCGGCCGACAGCGCCAAGAGGGCTGCAGTAGTGCCCAAGATTGAGCGTCTAGTTAATGGTGTCGTATTCATAATATTTCCTTTCCGATGTGTAAGTGGTTTAGATTTTTTGAGCGACGGCGACGGGAGTAGAAGTCGTCTTGTCAGCACCGCGTTTTTTGCGGTCCAGGGTCATCAGCAACGTCGGCAGCAGCAACAAGTCAGCAATCACTGCGACGAAAATCGCGATGCCGGTGAGCTGAGCCATGTATTTGTTGAGCGCGAATGAAGACAAGGACAGCAGTGCGAAACCTGCAATCAAAATGACCGAAGTCACGATGATAGCGCCGCCCACATGATGGAAGGCATAACGTACTGCTTCTTCCGAGCTCTGCCCGTGTTCACGGCGGCCGCGCAGGTATTTACTGAGGAAATGGACGCAGTCATCCACAAGAATGCCCATTGCCATACCGAGCACGATTGATGCGGCAACATTCACTTCGCCAACAAACAGCCCCCAGATGCCGAAGGTGATGCCGGCAGGCAAAAGGTTCGGAATAAGGCTGATGAAACCGATACTCAGGCTTCGCAAAGCCACCATAATCATTAGTGAAATAATGAGAATGGCGATCAACGTGCCGTCGATCATGCTGTCAATATTACGTTCGCTGATGTGCGCAAACATAATCGCAGGACCGACGCCGAGCGCTTGAATCCCGGTATTACTTTCGAGCCACTGCTCCGAGCGCTCGGTGATTTCAATCATTTCGTCCGAATCCATATCCTGCAGGGTCGCGACGATGCGGGTAGAGGATTTGTCGATGTTGAGTTGGTTGTTCAGATCCAGCCCGTAAGGCAAAGACAGCTCATACAAGAGCAAGTATTGCGAGGCCTGGTCTCTCTCGTCGGGTAAGCGGTACCAGTCCTGGTCATCGCCATGCAGGTTCTTATTCAGACGCTTGAAGGTATCCGTAATAGAGTTAACGTGGATCACTTCCGGCTGTTGGCGCAACCAATCGGTGAAGCTCTCTGTCTTAGCAAGGAATGCCGGATCACTGACGCCGTTCGCCTCACCAGTTTCGAGCGAGAACTGTAGCTGGTAGATGCCGGTCAGTTTATCGAGTGTAGTGTCGGTGTGCTGTCTGAACTCCAACGATTTGTCGAAGTACGCCACCATGTCGTCGTTGACATTGTTAAGCGGAATTAGAGCAACCAGCCCAAAAGACGCCACCAGTGAAAGACCCAAAACGGGCTTACGGTGGCGAATGACAAAATCGGCGAGCCAATCAAATGATGCGGTCATGCGATCTTTGCTGGCGCGGGCTTTTACAGGCACGATGGCCAAGAAAGCTGGCAGCAAAACGAGAGAGAACAGACAAGCAGCCATCACGCCGATCGCTGTCATGTTGCCCAGATCCCGGAAGGGTGGGGCATCACTGAAATTCATTGACAGGAAGCCGACAGCGGTCGTGATGCTTGTTAAGAATATAGGCTGTACGTTGACGCGCAGGCTTTCAACGATGGCAGCACGTTTTTCCATACCCGAACGCATGGCGGCCATCATCGTCATAAGGAAATGGACCGAGTCTGCGACCGCCAGTGTGGTGATGATTGTTGGTGTCGCTGCAGAAGGCGGCGTAAGCAAAATCCCGAGCCAACCGCCCATGCCCACGCCAACCGCAACCGACATAATGAGGACGATGACGGTGCCTATCGTTGCAGTAAACGAGCGCACCAGTAGGAAAGTGGCAACGATGATGATCAGGTACATCAGCGGCACTAAGGTAGTGGTATCTTGTGCGGATGACTGGAAGAACGCGTTGTTAAGCGGGACAGAGCCGGTCATCTTTATATCGACAGGGTAGCTTTGCTGAATTTGTTGGGAGAGCTGACGGGCGGCTT
Source organism: Legionellaceae bacterium (assembly GCA_002707695.1). Classification (GTDB taxonomy): domain Bacteria; phylum Pseudomonadota; class Gammaproteobacteria; order UBA12402; family UBA12402. The sequence goes on along the minus strand of PANR01000048.1, from coordinate 1,418 downwards.
CCGCTACGGTCGGCATTTCATCTATGGATTCCCCGGGAAGGTGGAACGTCACCAGGACGCCGGCCGCGCCGCCATCTGGGCTGACCAGCTGGTTAACCAGATTTGGCTCTTTCACTGCGACGCCCCGAATATATTCAATGTCGGCCGGGGTTAGGCTTGTTGCGTCCTCAACCAGGTTAGCCACGATCAGGTCGTCAGCTTCAGCGACAGTGTGCTGAAAATTGGTCATGGAATCGACGCGCAATGTGTATGGCAATAACCAGCTTTGCTCAGTGAGCTCGCTCACGGCCTCGATGACCGGTTTACTGAAAACCGTATCGCCTTCGGTTGGCAGAATGGCGAATAAGACGGTGTCGGATTTTGTGTAGGTGCGCTGCACCTTCTCGAACTCTGTCAGCTGCGGGTTCTCGTCGCTGAAAAACGCGCGGTAATCCTGATCAAACCCCAGGAAGCGGACGCCGCTAGCGGCAGTAATACCGAGCAATAGTGTCAGGATAAGAATGGGCCAGCGCCACTGGACAACAAAGCGGCCAAAGCGTGCGCCGAACTGGTTCTCCTTTTCTTGTGTAGTCATTTGTTAGTCTCCAAATAATTCAGGACATTAATGTCCGCGTGTTCTTGTTTTTCGGGCTGCCGTATTGCAGTTGGGGAACGGTTGTTTCCCAATCGGGCAAATTTTTTTAGGGCGATAGCAATGCCAATAGTTTGCTCGTCGTCTCGCTGATGGCAGCCGGATCGACGGCCTGCCAGGCTGAAGCGGATATGCCGGTATGGAAGATCAGCAACATCAGTGTCGCCGTTTGTGGATCGACATCTGTTCGCACTTCTCCATCGGCCTGACCGCGCCGGATACGATCGGTCATATGCCGCAGCAGGTAACTTTGGTGGAAGTGCAGAAGCTTGCCGACGTCTTCGTCTTCACAGGCAAGCTCGATGCCGCTGTTCATTGCAAAACAGCCTCGCGACCCACTCGCCGCGTCGGCGGCTTGGGCTGCCTCAAAAGAATTTAACAAAGCGGCTATAGTGTCGCCGTCGCTGTCGAGTATTTTCTTAGTGCCAGAGAGGTAGCGATTTAACGACAGCAGGAACAGCTGCCGTTTATCGCCGAACGCTTTGTATATGCTACCTCGTGCAATGCCCGTAGCATTCTCAAGGTCGGTAATCGACGTAGCCTCATAACCGCGTCGCCAGAATGCGTTCATGCTGGCTTCCAATACGTCATCTTCAGAAAATTCTCTTGCCCTGGCCATATTTGCGGCTCCTATGCAAAGAGGATCTGGTAGATGGCGTAGCCAAACGTTATGACCGGCGGTAACAAGGTCATGGACATGCCGAACGATCGGTGGAACGGGTGAATACGGTAGCCGACGGTGAACAACAGCCGTCCCAAGACCCAGACAATCGCCAACAGACGGGTA
>PANR01000047.1 GCA_002707695.1 Legionellaceae bacterium | reverse complement strand
TGCGATTGGTCCTGAAAAATTATTCTCACGCAAGCTCAGCATCATTAAATTTATCGCAAAGCGACTCACCAATATCATTCAAAATGGCCATGCTCCACGTTATCTTGCTGTTATTTTAGGCTTTACCATGGTTGTGGTCGCTGCAACCTTACTACGAACTCCTGATTGGCACATTGCCCAACTCATACCAAGACATGCCGCTTGGTTTGATTGGATGCTAGTGACCATGATGATTTGTTCTGCGCTGGCTATTTTGCTCGGCATCCCCCATTTAGCTGCCATTACCTGCTTGGGCGTTATTGGCCTTGATACTACTCTCATTTTTCTCATCAATGGCGCACCAGATGTAGCCATGACACAACTACTCGTCGATATTTTAACCGTGATTATTTTCGTGCTCGCGCTTTATCGACTGCCAAAATTACCACGCACGGTTTCATCCCCTCGCATTATTGTTATCAGAAATGTCTGTATCGCGGTTTTTTGCGGCCTTGTCGTCACAACATTGCTACTTAGTGTGATCAGCCTACCATTTAATAACATATTGAGCGCCTATTATGGCAAACATGCGTTTGTTAGCGCTCATGGACGAAATATTGTTAATGTTATACTTGTTGATTTCCGCGCCATGGATACTTTTGGCGAGATTCTTGTTGTCGCGCTGGCTGGGTTGGGCGTGTTTGGGTTGTTACACGTTAAGGCAAAAAAATCATGAACTCAATCATATTAAAAACAGCAAGCAAGTATTTACTCGTTTTGTTATTGATTTTTTCACTTTATGCTTTACTTCGCGGGCACAATGAACCTGGTGGCGGCTTCATTGGTGGGTTAATCGCGGCGAGTGCTTTTTCACTTTATCTACTTTCGCACGGCCCTAAAAGCCTAAGAAAACTGCTAAAATTTGACTTTCATTATTTTATTATCGCAGGATTATGCTGCGTTTTTCTCGGAGGTTTTTTAGGCTTACTGTTTGGCGATGCTTTTTTAACGGGAGAGTGGATTATTGTTAAATCACTCGATATTGCAATAGGCACACCTCTTTTGTTTGATCTTGGCGTTTATCTTATTGTGATTGGCAGTACGTTAAAAATCATCACCGCCTTGGAGGAAAAAGCATAATGGAAGTATTGCTCTGCTGGCTTGTTGGCATTTTAGTGGCGATCAGCATTTATTTAATGCTTAATCGCAATCTCATTCGAATACTGTTTGGCATCATGATCATTAGCACAGCGATTAACCTACTTATTTTTGCTGTTGGGCGCGTTACCTTCGTTGTTCCCGCTTTTATTGAAGAAGGTCGGGACATAGCGCCTAAAGTATTTGCCAATGCTGTTCCGCAAGCATTAATCTTAACTGCCATTGTGATTGGCTTTGGTGTAGTGACCTACACATTAATATTAATCACAAAAGTTTGGCAAGACAGTGACACAATGAATATCGATGAAATACGGCTAGCCGAACCAAAGGATAACGCATGATAAGTAACTGGCTGCCCATTTTACCTATTATTGTCACCATGCTTACGGCAATTGGCAGTTTTTCCACATGGTACAAACCTAAGTATCAACGCTGGGTAAGCGTTGCAGGCAGTGCTCTACTTACTTTTACTGCTCTGTTCATTTTACCAAAAGTGTTGGCCGCCAATGTGCTCGTCAGTCATTTGGGCAATTGGGTTGCGCCTTTTGGCATTAGTTTTGTACTAGATCCTTTTAGCATCATTATGATATTACTCAGCGGCATTGCTGGCTTAGCTGTCGCCATTTATTCGGTTGCTGATCTTAACCCTCAACAAATCAGCAGCGGCTTTTACCCTGCATACTCAATCTTGTTAATTGGACTATGCGGTGCATTTACTACCGCTGATTTATTTAATTTATATGTATGGTTTGAAGTGACTGTCATCTCTTCTTTTGTTCTGATGGCTTGTGGTAATGGACGCTTTCAGCTTGATGGCACATTAAAGTATGCCATCATGAACTTAATCGCCACATTATTTTTACTCATCGCCATTGCCTTGTTATACGGCGTTAGCGGCACATTAAACATGGCTGATTTGGCTGTTCGATTAACTGAAATCGGCAATGCCGGGCTAGTCACTGCAATTATTGCCTTGCTTATTATCGCATTTGCCATGAAGGCCGCCTTATTCCCCCTGTTTTTTTGGATGCCAGCCTCTTATCATACACCTTCTTTCTCAAGCTCAGCTATTTTTGCAGCGATGCTTAGCAAACTTGGCGTATATGCTTTAATTCGCATGACGAGTTTACTCACCAACACTCACGGTGTTTACCTGCATAATGTATTATTGGTTTTGGCATTATCAACATTAATTATTGGCGTGCTCGGCGCACTTGTGCAAAAAAACATTCGTCGATTATTATCTTTTACGCTCATCAGTCATATAGGATTTATTATTGTTGGGCTTGCGTTATTCACGCCTATTGCGCTGGCTGCAGCTATTTTCTATTTGATTCAACACGTCATTGTTAAAACGCAACTCTTTATGATGGCCGGCACCATACGACGCTTAACGGGCACTGAAAAGCTTAACAAGATGGGTAATTTATATAAAAATCACCCTTGGATATCGCTATGCTTTATCTTGCCCGCTTTAGCATTAGCAGGTGTGCCGCCATTATCAGGATTCTGGGGCAAGCTTGGATTAATCAGCGCCTCTATTAAATCACATGCTTACATAAGTGCATTAATTATGATTGCTGTCAGCTTGCTAACATTATGGGTCATCATACAGGCCTGGTTAAAAGCTTTTTTAAAAGATAACCCTAACCCTCTCGAACCATCGCCCATGACTCAGCACGATAAAATGGTGCTAATGGTCCCGATTGTCGGGCTGAGCATAATCACACTTATTATTAGCTTTTTCCCTAAACCATTATTTCATTTATCGTTGATTGCCAGCCATTGTCTGCTTAACTCACAGCAATATATTCAAGCCGTGTTAGGAGGCATCAAATGAAAATACTCAAGCGCGGTCATAGAAAGATATTTTGGATCGTTTATTTCTTATTTTATATACTCTGGGAGCTCACGGTATCAAGCCTAAAAGTCGCCTTTGATGTCATTACGCCATCGGTCAACGCAAAACCGGGCGTGATTGGTATTGCGCTCAACAGCGACACCAATCTAGAGATCACCATTTTAGCAAGCTTGATTTCGCTCACCCCTGGCACATTAACCTTAGATGTCTCGCATGATCGAAAAACACTTTACGTGCATACCATGTTCACCAAAGATCTTGAGAAATTGAAAAAAAGCATCAAGAAAAATTTGGAGCGACCCATTTTGGAGATTTTACGATGAATTATTTAATGCAGTATCATGGTTTTTTTCGCTTTGCCTCAATGACGAGCTTGGTGTTATTAGTCATCTCTATGACATTAACCTTTTGTCGTTTGATTATAGGTAAAAGCCTGCCAGATCGTGTTATTGCATTAGACAATATGTCAATGTTGGTTATATGTCTAATTACCGTTTTTGCTATTATCACACGCCATGACATCTACATTGATATTGTCATTGCACTAGCCTTGATAAGTTTTCTTGGTATGGTGGCTTTTTCACAATATATTGAATGGCAATTAGGGAAGGTGTCGCCTGAAAGCAGATGGAGAAAACGTTAATGATGGATACGCTTTGTGGTGCATTGATGCTAGTTGGCTCGATATTTGCTTTTATTGCCTCTCTTGGTCTTTTACGCTTCCCTGATCTGTTGCTGCGTATGCATGCAGCCACCAAGGCTGGGACAATGGGCGCGGGGCTGATTTTAATTGCACTGATGCTCCATTTTTTTTCAGCCATTGTATTTGTTAAAGCGATACTAGCAATTTTGCTGATTTTCATCACCGTACCGATCGGTGCACACATGATCGCTCGAGCTGCTTACTTCATCAACGTGCCGCTCTGGAAAGGAACGATATGTGACGAACTACGCGAGCATTATAATCGTGAAACACATGAGTTGGAGGGGGAAAATACGAAATAACGGAATTCCAAAGCGCTAATAAAGAAAATAATTACTTATTACCCGATACGAATTAATTGAAAAAATCTAGCAGCTTTGTACTTAAAAATTCTTCAAGCGCCAGCCCTTGATTACCCACTTGTAACAATCGAGCTCGCGGGTACTTTTTTGAAAAGGCTGCCATGCCTGACGTAGTATTTTTTTTCACGGTGCTTTTGATTTCTATTGCAACAATCTGTTCTCCTTGCTGTAAAACAAAATCGACTTCTTGATTTCGCTCTCGCCAATAAAAACACTGTATATTACTGTCACGCACTGCATTTATTAAATATGCACCGACCGTTGACTCAATCAAGCGGCCCCATACTGTTAAATTTTTTCTAGCCAATTCAAACTTCTTCAATGATTGAGCTGAAATGAGGGCCGTATTATAAGCTTGTAGTTTTGGGCTCGAGCTACGTTGTTTATACTGTTGTTGGCTGAATTTCTCAAAACCGCCCAGCATGCCAGCTGCATTTAATAATTTCAAATAATCTGCTAGCGTCACTGTATTACCTGCGTCATCCAATTGACCTAACATTTTTTGATAAGACAGAATTCGACTACTGTAATCACAACCAAGATAAAATAATTGCCTAAGCAGGGCTGGTTTTTTTATTTGCTGCATCAACAACACATCTTTTGCAAGCGTTGGTTCAATTAAGCTATTTAATACATATTGCCGCCAGCGCTCCTCATCCTCTCTCAGCTTTGCCGCCCCTGGGTAAGCACCAAAATAGCAGTATTCATCTAAACTCCAGTCAAATGCCTCCCTCATCTCAGGCCATGTCCAATGTGTCACTGGCAATACTTCAAAACGGCCCGTGAGGCTTTCGGTCAAACCTTGCTGCATAAGCAAAGGGGCTGATCCTAACAAAACAAGTTTAATAGGTATTTTTTTTCTCTGACCTTCATCCCAACACTGCTTAACACTCTCAGACCAATTTGGTACCTTTTGAACTTCATCTAGCACCAATATAAACTCACTGTTGTTTTTTTGACTAGCTAGTTTAGCCAGCTCCCATTGCTCATTTATCCATGTCTGAGCTCGGCCACCAGGACCATCGGCTGATGCATAGTGATTTGGCAGGTTAATTTCGTGCAACAATTGCTCAACTATAGTGGTCTTGCCCACCTGTCTTGGACCACTGAGCACCTGAATCAAGGGGTTTTTTTCACCTAATCGCTTTTGCAGTACATAAAAAATATCTCTTTTAAACATATAGTTAGGCCTGTTTTTACATTTTACTCAGTAGACTGAGTAAAATTACTCATTTCACTGAGTATTTTAGCACATTCGCTTAAAAAAGCCAGCTAGCTTATATTACTCCGCATGCAAGCTTTCGATAGGATCAACGTTTGCAGCTTTGAAGGCTGGATATGCGCCAAAGAAAATGCCCACAATGACTGATACAAAAAACCCGATGAGCACGGGGCCAAGAAATATGCTAAACGGCCAGTGCTTGATGAACGCAATAAACCATGCTGTAAGCTCACCTAAGATCACGCCCGATATACCGCCGAATAATGAAAGTACGATGGCCTCAATCAAAAACAAGGAGCGGATATCCCATTTCTTAGCGCCTATTGCTTTACGAATACCTATTTCACGTCGTCGCTCGGTCACTGAAACCAACATGATATTCATCACACCAATACCCCCAACGATAAGCGCAATACCGCCCACAAACCCTAAAAATAAAGTAAGAATATTTTGTTGGCTTTTCATGTGACTAATCAGTTCTTCCGCGCTGCGAAAATAGGATTGTTTGGTTGGCATGATTTGTTCGAAATATTGTTTAATCGATTGTTCAACATTAGCTATATTCGCCCCAGGTTTTAAACGAAAGAGAATATTACCAATATCCGCTTGTTTAGATAAAACCGTGGCCGCATTGATAGGCAGCAAAATTGAATCATTGATGTCTTCGTAAATAAATGGGTTGGGTTCCCAATGCTTTAACACCCCAACAATCGTAAAAACGTGGCTGCCAAGCATGATTTGATGGCCTACTGGCTCAGCAGCACTGTATTTTTTAATGTTTTTATACACATTGTTACCAACAACGGCATAGTGCTCATAACCATCTAAATAACTTTCAAACCGACCTTGGGATAATTTAATGCGAACCAGCGCTGACAAATCACGTGTCGCGCCAATCACACTGGCTTGAATAGTATGGCCATCATAAGACACGGGAGCATAAAGATTTACGTAGGGTGCAACTGCTGATATCTCAGGATTAGTCTGCTGCACAGCCATGGCTTGTTGATAACTTAATTTCGTCTGGGATGCACTTGTATCAGCTTGACCTTGTTGATCAAACAACTGCATAGCAAGCAGATTAGTCCCTAATGATCGAAACTGGGCTAACACTTGACGAGTCGCAAGCTCACCGCCCGAGACCATAGCAACAACGGAGGCAGTGCCGACTAAAATACCTAATACCGCTAAAATTGAACGCAGTTTAGAAATACGCAGATTGAGAAAAGCCTCTCGCAATTGAAAACTAAATCGCATCATCGATCATCTCCCAAGCCCTGCTCAGGATTCATATTATTCTTTATTTGTCCATCAATTATTTCAATCACACGATGACATTGGCTTGCCACGTGATGATCATGCGTCACTATTATCACTGTTTTTTGTTCTGCTTTCTGCAACTCAATAAACTGCTGCATCACCTCTTGACCTGTTTTGCTATCTAACGCGCCTGTTGGCTCATCAGCCAAAATAATGTCAGGTTCACCCACCAATGCGCGCGCTAATGCAACACGCTGCTGTTGGCCGCCAGATAATTGATTAGGGCGATGATGATAGAGATGTCCGATACCAAATTTTTCTAAATAATGTTGGGCTTTTTTAGCAGCATCAACAACATTCATATTTCGATAGAGCAATGGCAACATCACATTTTGCAGTGCATTTAACTTATTAATTAAAAAAAATGACTGGAACACAAACCCAATTTTATGATTTCGCGCAATCGACAGCTCATCGTCATTCAAGTTTGAGACATCATCGCCTGAAAAAATATAATGACCAGACGTCGGCTTATCTAACAAGCCGAGCGTATTTAACATTGTTGATTTGCCGGAACCTGACGCCCCTACAATCGCGACCAGTTCATTTTTATCGATCGTCAAGTTGATGTCTCTCAGCGCGTGAACTTCATTTTCACCCGGATTATAAATTTTTTCGACATGTCTTAGCTCAATCAGGGACAACGACTTGATCTCCAATTTTTAAGCCTGAGAGAATCACAACAGAGTTTTGAGTTGTCTCACCAGTCACTACAGGTACTAGCCTCACTTTTCCTGTTTGTTTATCAATAACCTTGACCGCGGTACTTCCGGCGGTTTGAACTACTGCATTGAGTGGCACCAAAATGTGAGCGGCATGCTCAACGTCAACCGCCACTTTTGCGCTCATACCAAAATGCAATTTTGATTTAAACTGATCGGGCACTTTAGGCACAACAATGGTGACCGCAAAGTTTGGTAACGAATCCGAATTGCTGGCTTGTGCACTGATATTTTTAACATAACCCGTTAAGCTTAGGCCAGGCAAAGCGACATTGGTGATTATTGCTTTTTGCCCAACAGAAAGTTGCTCGATGTTAATTTCATTGACGTTAACATTAATCGCCAACCCACCTTGCTGACCAATGGTAACGAGAACTCCATTGAGCTTCACTGATGAGCCAACTTGTGCGCCACTGCTTGATCCCGAATCTGAATTGCCATCATCACTGTTATCACCATCTGTGCTGCTACTATTTAACAATGCCACGCCATTGACTGGCGAATAAACATTAACAACTTGTTGTTGCGCCAAAATGTTTAATATTTTTTTAACCTGCAACACATCTGATAACGTTAAATTGTAAACATTTCCCACGCCGTGATAAGCTGCTAAGCTCTTCTGAAGCGCTTGCCTGGCTTGCTGATAAACTAACCCTTGTGAATAATAATTACTAACATCTGCCTGGTACTGGTTTCTTGCCAACAGCCCGCCTTTATACAAAATTTCAGAATTCTGCATGGTGTTCCTCGCCGTATTAAAGCCATCCTTGGCTTTTAAAAATGCGGCCAAGTTGCTGGTTGCAGAATCTTCCCCAACACCTGCCTTAATTTTAAATAACAGCTCACCTCTTTTGACTATTGATCCAGGTAAAAATAATTGATCGACTACCGTACCCTCAACTGGCGACGTCACTGGAGTTTTTATCAATGGCTCAAAATATCCCGAAAAATACAGTGTATTGCCATACGGCTGAGACTGCACAGTAATTGTTTTTGATTGCCCCGGCATTGAATGATCTTTTTTATTATTCTTATGCCAACACCCCGCCAATGATAACGCCAACAAAACAAAGGTGGCTGATGTAACGATAAATTTGCGTTTTCTCATCATACTAGTACCTTATGTGAATATTCCATCGATCCAACAAATCGTTAAGCTGCGTATCAAACTGAACTAACGAATTCAAATAACTCGTTTCAGCTGTAATAACAGCTGCTTTGTCAGTCACTAAATCTTGCTGCTTTTGAAGCAACTCAAATGTTGATGTTCGCCCAAATTTATGAAGCTCTTTGGTCATATCAACGTTTTGTTGCTGCAAGACAACCGCTTTTTTAGCAAGCTCTAACTGCTGTTGCGTGCTTATCACAGCATTTAAATCGTCACGAACCTGGCTAAACAATTGTCGCTTAGCTTTGCTCAAGCTTGTCACAGCATTATCTAAAGCAATTTTAGATTTGACCAAGTTAGCTTTGTTTTGAAGATTGTCGATAGGAACGCTGAGGTTGAGTGAAACTGAATTACTCGCGTTATTATTATTAAACAAGCCCGAAGCGCCCGATGATGAGCTGCCTTGTGTGCGAGATGCATCTAACGATAAATCCCAGCGGTTTTTGTCTTTAGTGACCAATAAATTTCTAGCAGTTTCTTTGACTGTTGTTGCAGCAACTTGATAACTCGAATTGTTTTTTAACGCCATCCGCTCACTGACTTCAATATCAGGTATAGCCTTTCCACCCGTCAAGACATCTTCATCATGCTCAAGCTCTTTATTCAAATCATCTGGCAAACGAAATGGTGTGTTTGGCTGTAGCCCAATGCTATCTAGCAATGCTTCTCTAGCAGAAAAAATAGTATTATTCGCTTGTTCAATACTCAGCTTAGCTGAAGCGACTTGCGATTGCGCATCAACAAGACTTGCTCGTGCTTGTTGCCCCGCTTTAATTTGAAGCTTAGTGTTTTTAACTGTTTCTTCCAAAGAGTTAAGATTTTCTTGCTCAGTTTTTAAATTGAGTTGATCATTAATTAATTGAACATAATTATCAGTGACAGTAGCAATTGCCGATGTTACATCATCTTCAAATTTTAATTTATTTTCATATTCATCATCTTCTGCATTATTAAGCGCCGCATCGACAACCGCAGGATTGACACCTTGGGATAGTTGTTGTTTGATATCAAGCGTTAGGCTTGGGTTGTATTTTGCTGCGCTCAATGGATTAGGTGAACCGGTGTTATTATAATTCCAAACATTATTCGACGTGAGTGTAATCGCTGTACCATAGTGGCTATTAATCGTTGCTTTTGGCGTGACATCAAACGACCGGGAATTGCCAATTCCACTACCTGAGTGATCATATTTGTAAGCTGACTCTAATGAATATTGTGGCTGAAAATACCACTTGGCTAATAACAAATCGAACTTTTGATTAATGCGATTGAGCTTTTCCTGCTGCAAAGATGTGTTGTTACGTATGGCCAATGCAATGACGTCGGTTAAGGTAAATACTGGCACTGATTGATCTTTCAAATTAACTGACATGCTAGAAGACGTATCCGCTGAAGCAGGGGCAATAAACAACGTAAGTGCCAATAGCATCCACGAGCTAATACGTTGTATTTTCACTGAGTCCATTATAATAATGTAGCACAAAACGGAAAATTGTAGAAAAATTAAACGGTATTTATCCTGCTCTAACCGCCATTGCTGTCGCTAAAATTATCCAAATCACCCAGCTTATATGCACTACATATGGGCATTGAGACTTGCGTATCCCCCAATATATGATGCTTATAATCACGCCCACAAGCAACGGGATAAGCAATAGGGCTAAACCGTGCTGTAACAGGTGGCCAATGGCGCCACCAGCAAATATATTGCCCAATAAATGCAGTAAACTGTTATGAATGCTCAGCAACACCTCAAGCGCTTGATGATAGTACTTCAAACCAAAAATCACCAACAAACTGAAAACAATCATTGTGGTAATGTGTTTAATCATTGCTATGTTCCTTATTTATACAAACAAATCCTCTAACGTAACAATACTTGAAATTAAATCATCTGCATACCAATTATCGAGTAGCCCATTGGCTACAATCATAGACAGCTGCTCGCTGCGCGAACGCACACAACATTACTCGTTCATTTAAACGGATTTTCTAGCAACCAACACAGCAATGCTATATTGATTATTTCGCAATAAATCCCAATTCTCCTCAGGAAATAAATTATCAGCTTCTGGCAACACGACAAAAGGCTTTAGCTCCACTTTATTAAAACCCGCATTTAGCAATGCAGATTGATAGGTGTCAAAGCTATAATGTTGATGGGAAAAACTATAGTTTCGAGTTGATAATCGATCATAATGCGTTCTTGTTATTGTCGAACCATCTTTGGGCAATCCATCCATGGTGGTAGACACCCCATAAATAATACCCTCATGTAAAGGTATATTGGGGTTTTCATTAAATGCAATCAAAACCCCATCTTCAGATAATGCATCAGCAAGCTTTTTGCACATATGATTTAATGCCTCTACATTTGAAGCATAGTGCAAGCAAAATCCAGCTAAAACAAAAGTAGAGCGTGGCAAGTCAGATGTTGTTTCAAGATTCCTAACCTCATAATGAATCCCCAACGGTGAGGAAGCCTCTTTTGAGCGAGCCAAGGCTATCATCTCTTCTGACACATCAATACCAATTACTGTGCCTGCACCCATTTTTTTTAACTTTCGTGCATACACCCCTGTACCACAACCTGCATCAAGAACAGACTCCATGTTCAAACCAGAGCTATAGGCTTTGAGTGTTGGAAAATAAACATACTTTCGCAAAATATCATTAACTTCATCTAAATTATATTTGCCGGCAATACTGTCGTATTGTTCACGCACACGCTCCACTCCTTTTTATACTGCTTGGTAAAACCAGATTATTCGCCAAAATTTTATGTTATTTTAACTGGACTAAAAACGGAAAGCCAAAAATTTCATGCTATCGGCTACCATTGCCATCAGGCGACATATGGATTCAGGTAATGGTGCGCCGCCAGCATCAACCGCGGTATCTTTGTGATGCGCTTCATCAGCCTGCATTTGCTGTACGATGAGCCGGCTTTTTACATCATTTTCAGGTAATTTTTTTAAATGCTCACCCAAATGCTTAACCACCTGATGTTCGGTTTCAGCTAAAAAACCTAAATTCCATTTATCGCCCAATAGCCCTGCCAATACACCCAAACTTAATGAGCCCATATAAAATACTGCATTTAAATAACTTGGGTGGCTATTAAGCTCATGTAGTCGAGCTTCACACCATGCCAGATGATCGTTCTCTTCTTCAGAAGAGCGGCGCAATTTTTCACGCACCGCTTGATTGCGTGCTGTTAAACTTTGGCCTTGGTATAAAGCCTGCGCGCAGACTTCACCCGTATGATTAACACGCATTAACCCTGCGGCATGTTTTTTATCTTGCTCGGTTAAGGATGAGCTCTTAATCCCCGAAGCGGGATTTTCACGCTCGGTAACCAAAGGCCTGCCAAAAACCGTTCGTAAAAAACTATCAATGTGCATACAAGCTTGATCGGAAAAATTATATTGTCGCTTTTTATTCACTCGAAACCTCTCTCCCCCCTGAAAAGGGGGAATTAAAGGGGGTTTATTTTTTCAACCCACCCTGACCCTCCCTTAACAGGGAGGGAAATTAAACATTTTTAGCCAATTTAGCCAGTGGTTTGATTGTTGTGCCTTGCACCAATACAGCAAATAACACAACACCATACGTCATGCAAAGAATAATTTCATGGCTGCGGCCATTAGGAATTGCCAGGGCTAAAGCAACAGCCAACCCGCCGCGTAAACCACCCCATGTTAAAATAGAAATAGTAAATGGCGCGTGATTGCGCCACCTTCGAATAAGCGACATCGGTGCAGCAACTGTTACATAGCGCGTAAGCAGGGTCATGACAATAGCAATAACCGCTGCTAACACCAGCCACCAATCAAAATGAATGACCACTATCTCTAAGCCAAGCATTAAAAATAAAATGGCGTTGAATAGTTCATCGATAATTTCCCAAAACTCTTCCAAATGTCTGCGTGCACGAGGCGTTATCATGGTTCTTCGTTTATAATTGCCGACAAAAATGCCCATCACGACCATGGCTAACAATCCTGACAACTCCATTGCGTTTGCCAAACAATAACCGCCAAACACAAAAGCGATCGTGAGCAACACGTGCATTTTATAATCTTTTACGCTCTTCATCATTTGGCACAACACCCAACCCGCTACCAATCCATAGAAAATACCACCGATTGATTCACGAATAAAAAACCAAATAACCGACATGGCTGTTGGAAGATGAGGTGAAAAAGCAGCGCTATATATCGTTGCAAACAATACAACCCCCACACCGTCATTAAACAATGATTCAGATGACACAATAGTGGTTAGCGTTTCCGGTGCACCGATTTTTTTAAATATCGCCAATACTGCAATGGGATCGGTTGGAGAGATCAATGCACCAAATAACAAGCATTTCGCATAGCCTAATTGCAAAGGCAATAGTTTTAGCCACAACCACATCAGTGTGCCTACAATAAAAGTTGATGCAACGGTTGAAAAAACTGCTAATGTGCCTATCTCCCATCTGTCTTGCTTCATGCGAGAAAGATCAATAAATAATGCGCCAGCAAATAATAACGATCCCAGCAAAAATTGCATGAGAAAATGGCCAAAATGCAGGTTTTTAACAAAGTTGATAATCGCTGGGTGCACAGCATTATAGCTTTTAGACCCCACAACAATAAGCACGATCGAAACAATCAGTGCGCCTGCCATAATAGCAATCGTTGACTGAAGCCGAACAAATCGATAATTAAAATAACCGATCAACACCGCTAAGGAAATAATAATGGCAAGTGCTGAATGTGCATCCAAGTTCATTTACTGCGGATTCTCCAAGCTAAGCTTTCCATCACTATCATCGTATGCAAACAGCTCTGCATAACGACCCCACTCAATCACAACACGCATAACACGATCGGCATCATCAGGACTTAAGTAATCTTCTAGTTCGCCCAAAAAATATTTTCTAGAAACACGATGGCTCATGCGTTTCGCTAAAACACCACAAATGTATTTTACCAACGGAATATAACGCATGAGATGTTTTGCGAAAATTTGTTTGCGCTGCAAAATATCAGCTTCTGCAAAGATTTTTCCATCTTTTGTCAGCTGAATACCGCCTTGCGCCTGCTCAGTGAATTTCATAATACCGAGCACTTCAGTGAGCGGGAATAATTCGTCAATATCATAATGCAGAATTTCGGCAAGCTCAGACAGCTCTAAATGTTTATCATCCGCATCTTCTTCTAACAACGTCTCCATAAAACCAACCAGCTCTGAGACTTCGGCATCAGGCAAGCGATAACCTAGATCAATGTTTTCCATCGCGCTTAGCTCGTTCACACCCGTCATGATTTGATAAATCTTTTCAACTAAGCGGCGAAAATCAGGGTGCTCTTCATCACGAGGATGTTGTAATTTGACAGGCAGGTCGTGCTTAACAAAACCAGGATTAACATCAAAAATCAAAATTCGATCGGCTAATAAAATAGCCTCTTCAATGTTGTGCGTCACCAATAAAATACTATTAATTTTTGCGCGCTTATTTCGCCACAAATCGAGCAAATCGTTTCTTAAGTTTTCTGCTGTCAACACATCTAATGCGGAAAACGGTTCGTCCATCAACAACACGTCGGGCTCTATCACCAACGCTCTGGCAAACCCTACACGCTGACGCATGCCGCCCGATAATTCTCGTGGAAATGCTGATTCAAAACCATCAAGGCCGATGATATCAATCGCTTTAAGCGCGCGTTTGCGTCGCTCAGCGCGCGGCACACCCAACGCTTCTAAACCAAGTTCTACATTTTGCAGCACCGTTAGCCAAGGCATTAGCGCAAAATTTTGAAACACCATTGAAATGCCTTGCGTAGGTCCGCGCACAGCCTTGCCCCGATAGGTCACCTCGCCATCGTTAGCGCTCACTAATCCTGCGAGTATGCGCAACAATGTGGATTTACCTGAACCAGAACGGCCTAATAATGCAACAATCTCGCCCTCATTTAACTGAAGATTAACATTATCAAGCACCAACAGCTCTTGATGCTCATCTTTTTTAAAGAGTTTTTTTACATGATCGACGTTGATAATTGGTTTTTTCTCATTCATCACATCACCTTTAATCCAGACTAAATCGTTTTTGCGCCAAATTATACAATGGCTGCCATATCACACGATTAAACAACAACACATAAATACACATGACCGCAATGCCCAAAGCCACTTTGGGGAAATCACCCGAGTTAGTAAACTGCGTGATGTAAGCACCAAGACCTTTAGCAACAATGGTGTGCTTTCCCCAACTTGCAATTTCAGCAACAATGCTTGCGTTCCACGCGCCGCCTGCTGCAGTGATGGCACCTGTCACATAATAAGGAAAAAGTCCTGGCAGAATAAGTCGCTTCCACCAAAGCCAACGGGTTACCCCGAAATTGCTTGTCACATAATGCAAATCTTTAGGAATCGCTGACGCGCCAGCGATCACATTAAATAAAATGTACCACTGTGCGCCCAACATCATCAATGGTGTTGTCCAAATGTTTACGTTTAGATGAAAAGTGATAATCATCATGACGATAATGGGGAATAGCAAATTTGCAGGAAATGCCGCAAGAATTTGCACAACAGGCTGAGCATATTTAATAACTTTCGGCCGTAACCCGATCCACACGCCGATAGGCACCCAAATTAATGAGGATAAAATAATTAACACAACCACACGAATCGCGGTATAAAAACCTAGCACAACAGCATGTTTAGCATCATGCAAGGTCAGTTGATGAAAAATGTAATGCAGCAAAATAAAGCATCCTATAGCACAAAAAGTCAAGACCATGATGTACCAAAGACTAACAAGCGTGCGTTGTCGTCTTTTGCGCGTTGCCGTCATTTCAGGGTAAGGCTTTATTGATTTTTTAGAGCCAACATTGACAAAGGCATCGAGCAATAATGCAAAACCACGGCCAAGATAATGCAACAAACGCGTGCGCTGCAACAAACTAATGACCCAAGACGTATTCGGTTTTTCATCGCTGCCTGCAAGATCTGTCTTAAACTTATCGCCCCAACAAACAATCGGACGGAAAATTAATTGATCATAAAGCACAATCACAACTAACATCGCGATGATCACAAGAAAAATTGCTTTTGTATCCGCGTGTGAAATCGCGGTTGCAATGTAAGAACCCACACCTGGCAGCATGATGCTTTGATTGTTAACGGTTATCGCTTCTGCAGCTACGACAAAAAACCAGCTCGCTGACATCGACAACATCACATTCCATAACAAACTTGGCATAGCAAACGGCACTTCAACGCGCCAAAACCGCTGCCAACCTGAAAGATGTAAAATATTAGCGGCTTCATTGAGCTCAGGGGGCAATGTTCGCAAGCTTTGATAAAAACCTAAAATCATATTCCACGCCTGCGCAGTAAAAATAGCGAAAATGACCGCGCATTCAGGGCCCAACAAACTGCCAGGAAAAAGGGCAATAAAGCCTGTGACAGTAATCGACAAATAACCAATGACGGGTACTGATTGAAGAATATCGATGATAGGGATAATGACCCGCTCGGCATGTTTGTTCTTAGCAGCAAGTGTGCCCACGACAAATGTCACCAGTAGCGACACACCCATCGCGATGAGCATGCGCAACACTGTGCGCAAACAATATCCAGGCAAATAACGTGGCGCCAAATAAACTTTGATCGCTTGGCCAACGTGGTACGGCGTCGACATTTGACGCGCCTGCCAGGCTAGAATAATGAAAATGAGAAAAATCAGAACAAGGGCAACAAAATCCCAACCATTAGGTCGCCACGCCATAAAGCGGTTGTTACGCCAAATCTGTTGATCGCGCTTGACCACGGCCTGTCCCCGGTTGTTGTTGATGTTTCCATAGTACTTCGTTGTCATCCCCGACCTGATCGGAGATCCAGTTTGAAATAATCAAATGCTACCAGGATATTAAAAGACTTTAGGCAAATTGTCACTTCCAAGAGACAAACTTAGGCAGAAAACTCAGCATCATGGTGATTATCAGCAGCTGCTCCACCATCTAGCATAGAAGGAAAAAGCCTGGCAGACGAATCCAACGTTTCACACTGCTGGCCTTTAAGGTCATAATATTTGGCCTGAATCAGTTCGTTGATTTCAGGTTTAAACTGTTTTTGCTGCTTATGGTGCATTAATGGGCACAAACGAGATACCGAGCACTTCGTATGACCCAACAAAGTTTTCACAATCATCTCCGAACCGCCCTGGCAAGCATGTATTAGGCAATGCATGGGGTCATGGTTTGGTTTGCCGGCTCGCTTCCATATTAATTTAAATGTTGACTCGCGCCCCTCCTGGCACACAAGATCTAATGGTGTGTTGCCAGCATTATTTTTTTCATTGAATTTAATAAATTTTGATCTACCTTTAAAGCGACGTTTGTCATTAAAAATAATAATAAGCTCATTAAAACCATGCTCAGCCGCATAATGATAAGCGGTATTACCAGACGGATCAGCTTGATTTGCAAATGCTGCTCTGTCTTCAGCCTTATCAAAACAATGATTGAGAATGTAACTGACTATTAAAAATCTATTAGATTTGACTTGCTCAATAAAATAGGCAAAAAAGGCGTGATCACCTTCATTACGCTTAGCCAGTATGATTAGCTTAGTGGCTGGATGTTTTTCAATGTGAGCTTTCGCTCTTAATGCAATCTGTATCGCATCCATGCTCCCTCCTATGAATTGTATTGATGTGTGGAGTCATGTGCCTTAGAAGCGCTTGTTTCAGCACTCGAACTTGGTGGAAAAAATCCTGAAGAACCTGGGCTAAAACGCAACCGCTTATCCTCGCCGTTTGCGGCATCATTTGCTGGCCTCTTCTCCCTTCGACGAACTTCGCGCGGGCTAATCGGTGCAGTGGGCACTCCATCAACCTCACCATCTGCTGTTACTCCACTGCTTGATGTTTCTTGGCTTGCTTCACCATCAACTCGACGTCTTTTTTCAGATCGCGACGATGATTGAGAAGGTTCACCTGCAGCAGCGGCGCCAGACTCATCTGCCACTCCAAACATCCCGGCTTGTGAACGTGTTAAGTGTGTATTTTGTGTTTTTGCTCGATCATCATTCGGTGTTGGATTAATTTCTTTATTATCAGCAGGATATAAACGAAATCCACCATGAGGGTTTCTAAAAAACAAAATTCCTTTTCGTTCGCGCACAACTTCAAACGCCTCATTTTGCAAATAAAAAGCATGAAAAGCGGAAAGATGTCGCCCCAACAAGCGAATCAATAATCTCTGCTTATCTGAGTGATTATCAAGTTTTGATAATAAGCGCTTAAAACCATCAAACAAGGCCTTTGTTAAACCATATTTCAGATAAAAGGCGGGTGAATAACCCACCGAAAAGTCCGGAAATTTAGCTTGATAAGCGAAAATTATCTCCCCCGGCAATGAGCCAACAAAACTGGTTTCTCGCTCAGGTAATATACGCAGAGCGATTTCCACATGAGCATCACTATTCATAGCTATCACAGAATTATGTGTTTGTAATAGATCTTGAATACGCAAAAGAGACAGGGTTACCGACCCTGAATAAGGTCGAGTAGGTTTGCCATCTTTATTATATCGCGGCCTAAGTCTTTCTCTTTCAAACCCCTGATAAACTTTATTACCAATAGCATACTCAAATGGCGCAATGCTGCCATAATCACCTGTTGATATAAAAGGGCTACCGGCGCTAGGAAAAACTTTGCTGCCATGCTCTGACTCCCACGCAATAAAACGGTGAAACAAGTCGTAGCGATTGCTATACAACTGCTGAATTTGCTCTCTTTTGGTTTTGAATTTTAGTGAAGGCAACATCTGACTTTTTATTGCTTCAACATCCTTGTCAGTGAACGCTGCTCCCGCTGAAGGCAATTCTGATTCCTTGTACGGATCTTCACTTAACCGCTCCATACGATAATGAATATATTTTTCAGCCAAACTTAATCGACGCTGTGCCTCTGGCGTTATATCTTGATAACCAACACCAGCTTGAATATATGCTGCACTGCAGTACACTCGTTGTTGCTGGATTATCCCCGACTTAACATGCGTTCGATACCGTCGACGATCGGCGAGTGACCAACGTGAAACATCAAACCGAATACCCCGCACAGCTGTAAGATAATATTCTGTATTGCGCTCTGTTGCTGCTAATTTTGAAGCAAATCCACGCTGCTCATCACCTTCTTTGTCAGCCTCAACGCCATGTGAATATGCCGCGGCATCATCTTTAGCCTCTTGAGGAATTGTACCGTCTTTAAAATAAAATTTAGGCAAATTAGCAACAAATGCGCCTGTCACACTCTTTTCAAGCTCAGTTAAATCACCGCCCACATGCTCCTCAAGCTTTTTTAGCAATTGCCCTGTGGTTTTAACAACGTCTCTCACCTTCTGCTCTAGCTTAAATGGCAAGCGTTTTTTGAAATGAATTTCCGTATGTTTATCGTACCGGCTAGCATCTTCATCATCTGAGTCATCCGAAGCATCTGCATCAAAATAACATGAATCTTTTGTTTCTTTGTCAGACAAAAACTCATAGCAAACCTCCACATTGCCTATATCAAGCTCAGGAAATAGCTTTTTAAGCATTGTTTTCACCTGTTGAATACGCTCGCTGTCTTTTTCTCGCTGGCGCATCAGCAATACATATTCTGTTAATAATTCGAAATTATGTGGATACTCTCGATAATAAGCCTCTGATTTCAATACCTGCCTTTCTGCTGACGGCTGGCGAGGAACTGGCTGGCTTAAAATTCTTAAATTCATCCGAGCGCATTCTTTCATATCATCATCTAAGTTATCTCCTGCACAAACCGCCTTGTAGTATTCTTCGGCTTTTGTTTTCAATCTAGCCTGCTCGGCTGGATCAGCAGTGCTTATAATCATCACATGAAAAATTTCCCCAAAGCTGAGAAAATCTTGAGAAGAGACTTGAGTAAAAGCACATCGATTGGCAAACTGATAAGCGTCACTTATCTTAACCGCACCGCCTACACCTCGGTAACACATCACCGCATAGCTGGCATATGCCTCTTCTTCTCCTCGATGACAAGCCTCTGCAAAATGTCTTCGCGCCAGGGCAAAATTTTTCCGCCCTATAGCGGCATGGGCAATCATCAGCAAATACTGGTTGTATTGTTCTGGTGACCCACTTTTTGTTGCCTTCAACAACTCTTGACGATGGTCATCTATCGTTTTTTTTAGCCCTTTGTACTTCTTGCTTGAACTAGAAGAAAAATGCGCTCCCAAATCTTCTAAATGACGAAATGCCCGATAATGCGTTTCATTTAACTTGATTAAATAGGCGAGCTGAGTGGCATCTTCATTTGCCTTGATAAACCCAGCCACAGCGCCTAGCCCACGATCGAGATCTGAGGCTATCTTATCTGCTTGTGCGGCCTGATCATAACCTGCAATCAGTTGTTTTGCCGACTCAAAACTATCAATACGAGAATTGTATAACTGCTGTTCAACTCGAGATGCCAAATCGCGACGGCTTTTACTTAATTTTACTCGGGCATAAGCAAATCGCTGTAATTCATCATCTTTGAATTGGTCGTGATACTTATTAAGCAACGTAACGACTTGATCAAGACTGTCGTCATCATGATGGTATTTCACCAACCATTCGACACAAAATTTAGGATTTTTACAATCATCACCCACCAACAAATCACTAATGGACTCAACAACAACTTTTTTCCATTTCTCAAACGTCATGAGCAGATCTAGATAGAGACAAAATTTATTTTTGCCCCCATATTCTTGCGCTTCAAAAGCAATAGAAGTCATATATTCTACAAGCAGTGCTTCTAATTCTGGTAATTTATTATCACCACCTCGACCAAAATAACCAGCCAGGCCCGCTTGTGAATGCTTTTCAAACTTAGGCGCCACATCGTAAACCTCGACGAGCACATTAATAAAAAGCTTGCGGATAATATCAATCTCAGCATCTGGTTTTCCCAACAAACTTTTCGCAGAATCTCTTAATTTTCTATTCACACCAACACGCTTTGAAAGACGCAATGTCAATAATAAGTCAGGGGGAAAATTTTCAAATTTATTAGAGAGCAGTGTTTCAAGCTTGGCCTGGGACATTGATAAAAACTTGTCACGAACAGCTGTACATAGCTTGCGTTCATCTTCTACAGTTGATTCCTGGAAATGCTCAATTATCTGAACAATCAGATTCAAATTAACTTCACTTTCTTTATTTTTGTCTGCACTTCTCGAATAGGCATCAGAAAACGCCTGCGCGCTTTCCAATGTTATTTCGCGCAAGCATGCTTCTCTCATCTTATCAAGTTTTGATTTTGCCATCGCAATCCCCACGCACAATAATTAGAAATGAAATAAAAGCTAGGTATTATGGTTATTAGTAGCTGAGTGTGCTTAAGAAACATTAAGGAATTATTAAGTATTTATTAATGAAAAATTCAAAACGTTATTAACTCGAGCTTTTAGCAAAAATTTTAGCTAAGCTTTTACCATTTCCCAAGGGTTTAAAAGCGCTAGTTCAGTGCCCTTAAAGTCTTTAATGTTCCGAGTAACAAGTGTCATTTGATGCTGTTTAGCCGTTGCTGCTAATAGGCCATCAATTACCGGCAAGGTTTGACCAGTATTTTCAGCGACGGCTTGCAGCTTTCCCCATATTTCAGCTGTTTTTGATGAAATGTTTAAAATGCGATGCTGAAAACGTTGGCGGACATCTTGATGTAGCCATGTCTCTAGCTGTGTCCTCTTTTTTGACGTTGGCAGCTTACCAATGCCTTTCTCAAGCTCACCAAGCGTTAACACGCTTAGGTAACAATCAAACTCTGATTGACCGCGCAACCATTGCACAACATGCTTATTAGGCTTAGCTTTGACAAGCTCCGAAATTAAACACGTGTCGAGTAAGTACATTAAAAATCTACCTCTCTACCTATATCACGACTGCGTGTTAAGTCAATCGATGCGCCGTGCAAAGGTGAATCACGGAAAAAATCCACCAGATCATTTTTAGGTGACTGCAACTTTTGGTAATCTGACGTGGAAAGCACAACGACGGCATCTACGCCATGACGCGTGACCACCTGAGGACCCTGTCGGATCGCCTTATTAACCACCTCGCTAAAGTGATTTTTTGCATGCTGCAGCTGCCAGTGATTTCGCATCGTTCACCTCAATTCTATCTAGACTGTCTAGATAGATTATAGCACCCTGGCGCAAGCGGTCAACCACACAGGTTAACTTTCATGTCGCGCACCTAGACAACGGCTGCAGCTACACCTGGCCCTCCTGGTGCGGCGCCACCTTCTTCATGCTCTTCGATTGCAGCAGCTGCATTGGCAGCGTCTGGCTGAATTTGGGGAACAACCGCAAACAAAGTGCCTTGGGTGTCAGTCACAGCGCCTGCTGCACTTGTTCTTACTCCTCTGTCCGCTGCAGGAAGGTTCTCCAGCCTAGCAGCTACTGCTTCTAATCGCTCAGCGGCCTGGTTAGCCTGTTGGGCAGCGAGAGTTAATTGCTGAAGCACTGCTGCGCTGCTTTGTGCATGCTGCTGTTGATCAGCCAAATAATCCCGCCTAATCACTTTAGCTTTGATAAGTTTCATCAACGCTGCTTTTGACGCATCAAAACTAAACCCCTGGGCTTTGGCAAATATTATAAACTCGCCGGCCAAAATTTCATGAAGCTGAGAAGCGGGGTGAACGGGGTTCCAAAACATGTATCCCTTGGGGTTTGGCGGACTCACCTCGCAAACAGGCGCAAAATCTCCATCATCAACCAAACATTCTGCTTTTCGGTCTGCTACAAACCCATAGTCTTGAGGCGCTTGGTAAATTTGACCAAAATGAGCATGCGCGTCAAATATTTCGCCCTTAAAGTTTTTATGTTTTTTCTTAAACGCATCAAATTTTTCACGCAGCCGCCCATTAAACGCGGTCACAACTCCGCTAAGCTTAGCCCTATATTGTTCTTTGGTCATCACACCACCGGGCATTAAGCCATCGCCAGCATATTCGGGCGTCAGTGATAAATCGGGCATATTGACCAGGATGACATTGCGATAACCTTGATAATACAAGCGGCTAAGGTTTTTTATCCGCGCATCCACTGCGCGCCTAACATCTTCTGGTTCGTCTACAATTTCAAGGTTAACGGTCACCAAATCATTGGCGCCCGACCATTCCACAACCAGCGTTTTGTCCTTATAGTCGCGCGTTGATTTAGCTTTCTTTTCATCAGCAATAAACTGCCGGCGCTCATCACGAATGTTTTTAACAATGCCTTGAGCCCCTATCGAAGCCGCTGTTGAAAAAAAATCTTTGATGTTTTCAATCACATCCCAAAATTTGTTTTTGATTTTACTCCAAACATTACCTGCGCTATGCTCAACGACAAACCTTCTGACCGTGTGTGGAAGCTCTTCAATTTCCTCAAACACCTCTTCGGCGGCAGACCAGAAAAGATTGTACCTTGCCGCCGTTGCACCACCCTCGGCATAGTTGCGAGCTAGCTCCATACCCTCACACTGAATAACATGCCCACGCGCAGTTAGCTGTCGGTTGAAACTATCTGCAAAAGCATCAATATTAGCTTTGAAATCAGGGTGATCTGCTCGAATATGATCAAGCGCCTCTGTTACACGAGCGCCTGCAACAAAGTCGGCCCAAACATTGCCATCAGCAAATCGGCCTGTACCCGCTCGGTCTAGCCCAGTGCCAGGAACTTCGATAGCATCAGCTAACCTTCTGGCTTTCATATTGCCCGGATCAGACAAACTATCGCCTATGACAACCATGCGATGAATCTCAGGCATAACGTGGGCTTCTTCTCGTTTTTTTCTTGGCATGACAGACCTCCTTTTATTCTGGCTGGACGTGATGTTAATGTTCTCGAGTGTATATGATGAAAATTAAGGAATTATTAAGTGTTTCTTAACAAGAGAAATTTTAGAACAAGGATTAAGCAAGCCGCTTTAAAAAACTCAGCACCGCACTACCCACGCCGACACCAAAGAGCACCCAACCAGCAATGTGAGCCTGGGGCGCAGTTGCAAACACAAGCGTGCTAGCAAAAAGAAACATAATGCCAGCAATTAAACCACCGCGTGCAGCAGGCGCTTTACTATATTGTGTTTGTGGAGCATGCGAAGGGGTTGGCGATGTAGATTGTTGTAAAAACTGGTAAACCAACTCGGGCAGTTCGGGTAGCTTTTCGCCCCAATAAGGTAATTGCTGACAGACTTTACGAAGCACAGCTCGCGGACCCACTTGTGTCTTGAGCCAACGTTCTAAAAATGGTTTTGCAGTCTGCCATAAATCAAGATCCGGATCGAGTTGGCGACTAATACTTTCGATATGCAATAAATTTTTCTGAAGCAAAATTAATTGCGGCTGAATAATAATATTAAACCGTCTGGCAGTTTGAAACAAACGCAGCAATAGTAAGCCAATCGAAATATCTTTAAGTGGTTTCTCGAAAAAAGGTTCTGAGATAGCGCGTATTTGGATGGCAAATTCATGAGCACGAGTATCAGGCGGCAGCCAACCTGAAGCAACATGCAAATCAGCAACGCGTTGATAGTCACGTTTGAAAAAAGCCAATAAATTTTCAGCGATGTAACGCTGATCGGTTGCGCTTAATGTGCCAGCGACACCAAAATCAACTAATAAAAATTTGGGTTTGCCCGACGCGCGCTTGGCCACAAAAATATTACCCGGGTGCAAATCAGCGTGAAAGAAGTTATCTCGAAACACCTGTGTAAAAAACATATCAATAGCACTTGAAGCTAATTGTTTTAAATCGATATCCGATGATTTTAATTGTTTCATATGTGAAATGGGGATGCCGTCAACGCGCTCTAACGCCAACACGTTTTTCGCACAGTAATCCCAGTACACCGCCGGAATGCCAACCAAATCGTCTTTTTCTAGGTTACGTGCAAGCTGGGCAGCGTTAGCTGCTTCTAATGTCAAATCGAGTTCATTTTTTAAATGCCGCTCAAACTCAGCTACTACGGCCATTGGACGAGCATTTTGCCCATTGGGCAATACTGCCTGACAAAATCTGGCAGCAAGTTTAAGCAGGCTCATGTCACGCTGAACTTGTTTTTCAACTTTTGGGCGGAGCACCTTAACAACAATGGGCGTGCCGTCCATTAATTCTGCCGCGTGTACTTGCGCAATGCTGGCTGAAGCAAGTGCGGTATCAGAAAAATGTTTAAACAATTGATGAGTGGGTTTTTTTAAACTCTTGCGGATGATTTCACGTGCTTTTTTGCCTGGAAAAGGCTTAACATTATCTTGCAGCTTTTCCAATTCACTAGCAATATCGTCTGGCAACCAATCGCGACGTGTCGACAACACTTGCCCAAACTTAACAAAAATAGGCCCCAGTTTTTCTAAAGCAATGCGAATTCGCTCACCACGAGAAAGTTTTTGACCTGGAATATATTGAAAAGGATTGAGCAATCGCAAAAATCGAAACGGATAAAACCATGGGGTGGTTAGCACAATACCATCAATGCGATAACGCGCGAAAACCAACCCAATGTGAATTAAACGAAAAATTTTCATGCTTGATTGGTATCCTCAATGTGTTGAATGCGGGCAGATAGCCGTGCCACGCCATGTCGAAGCTCATCAACCTCTTGGCAAAACTGTTCAACCTCGTCTTGACGCACCACCAAACGTGACTCTTCTTCAAGATACTCTTTCAAGTTCAGGCCAAACTCGCGAGATTGCCGTTTAAATAAACGCGCGCTTTTTTTGACAAATTGCGTAAACTGCGTAGCAAACGTGTCACCTGTTAACCGCGATAAGTGTTCTTCCCAGTCAATATTAATTGTAGCTATAAACTGTTGTAGCTGTTGAGCTAAATGCGCACTGCCCATGACCTCCATTTCTTTAGGTAATGAGGACCCGTGTTTTTTTGTTGCCATTTTTATAAAAGCGGTTGTGCTGCCTGAAATGGTTAGCTGTGGCTCGCCCAAGCAATGTTGCTGCACATAAACATGATCATCTGTAAAGGATAAATAAAAATCGAGCGACAAATCAGATAACGTTATCTTGATGGTGTGGTTTTTTAAACCGGCTAAATTATTATTACTGTTTTCATCTAGCTTTAAAGCAAGATTAATTGCTTTTTCCAAGCCTGCTAATGCCACGTCTTTAATCATTTAAACCCTCGATGCAATGCCACCACTCCGTTGGTTAAATTGGTATAGCTCGGTGATTGAAACCCAGCCTCGCGCATCATTCCTAACAATGTTTCTTGATCAGGGTGCATACGAATCGACTCTACAAGATATTGGTAGCTATCATGATCGTTAGCAACAACTTTTCCTATGCGAGGAATAACATTAAACGAATACCAATCATAAATTTTTTTCATCATGCCATCTGGCACTTTAGAAAACTCCAAAATTAACAGCTGGCCATCTGGTTTTAAAACGCGATGCATCGATCGAAGCGCTGCAGCTTTGTCAGTCACATTGCGCAAACCAAATGCTATGGTGATGCAGTCAAAATAATTATCGGGAAAAGGTAAGGCTTCAGCATCGGCTTGAACATAATCAACATTAGCGACAACATTAGCATTAACCAAGCGCTCACGACCACTTATTAACATGCTCTCGTTAATATCACACAGCACTACTCGGCCTTCACGACCGACACGTTTAGCAAACACTTTAGCCAAATCACCCGTGCCGCCCGCCAAATCCAATACGTTATTGCCTGGCTGCACACCACTTTCACTTAAGGTTTTTTGCTTCCACAGCCGATGCAGGCCAAATGACATGAAGTCATTCATGATGTCATATTTGCTGGCTACTGAGTGGAAGACTTTGGCGACGCTGGCTGCTTTTTCTCCCCAAGCGACGTTTTGAAAACCAAAATGCGTTTTTTTATCATGCTCACTTTTCATGAGCAGCAGTATACCCTCATTTAAGTGAAAATAGCGAGAAAAACGCGGCCAATCTGCTCAAATTTTGAGCCATCCATGCGATTGGATAGCTAATGAGAAACCGTATCAAACTGCATATATTTAACCATCATGCTATTTGGAAGATAAACAGGTTGATACCCAGGCTGATTGACTCGGACAGGGTGTTTGCCATCATAACGAACGACTGCAGGTCGACCATCGCCAAACCTAACCCCCACCCCACGCTGCAAAGCTCCCGCGGCCACATACTCTCTATGCACGCTCGTTTGATGGTTTTCAGCGTTATAATGCCTGGTAACAACATCATAATGATGTTGTGAAGACCGCCTGCCCCTACCATACCTGCGCTCAATTGTGATGAGCCTCTGTCCATCATCACTCCTTGTCGCCGCTAACACTCTGTCATGAGAATAGTTGCTATAGGGATCATAAGGGATGTAAACGTTTGGTTGAGCAGCGTTGCCCTGCGAATGATAACGATGGAAGCGAGTAAGATAAGGCTGCGTATTGTGGCCTTGTGAAGCATGCCTACCACCCCCAGATTTAGGAATAACTTTCAACGTTTGGCCACTGACCACAACTGCTGCCGTAGCATTACTACCCACCAATGCACCGACACTAGCAGGCGCGCTAAATGCATTCGTTGGTGCTGGTGCTGCACTTGCTAACATCACTGTTGAAGGACTGGGCATCGAGTCTTGAGAGTGGGAAAAAATAAACTGTTGAGGCTCTCCAAGATTCACTTTCAATGTTACGGGGTGATACCGAGGTGTCATTGTCTGTGCGTTTACAACACCGAGTTGATCGGCGCCCTGTTGATTTTTGAAAACAATGGCGAGCGTTTTAGCGCTGGGCGACAACTGAGCCATTTTAACTGACGCGACGGGCGCGCCCACGACCTGCTTCAACGGAATTTTGGAATATCCTGTGCCTGTTTTGACATACATCGATTGGTCAGATAGCGCCCGAGCAGCGCCGCCTGCGATCACCTGATTCTGACAGCTCGCCTCAGGAAAAAACGCACGTGTTTGATGAGAAGCGCGCTTTCTTAAATCATTTGCCTGCTTGCCATGCTTTGTCATCACGGGCATTACCATGCAGATTTTGGGGGTATCCTGAGAAACTGATTGCCAACTACGCCCGTTATCCGCTGTTCTGTAAGTGCCTTGATTGGTCGTAGCAATTAAGGAAACTGGAGAAGACTGAGACCACGCATAGGCGGGGATTAATATGGCGAGAAAAGAAAGCGTGGCAAAAAATCTTTGTTTATACATGAGCAACATCCTTATGCATCATTGAGTCGGCCTATGACTTCATTATACACAAATTGTCAGCAAATCAATGGTTTTTGTGTTTGGATTTGCCAACCAAGCTTATGATATACTCGCGAAATTAATTGAAGGAAGTGGGTCGTGCCAACAAGCGCTGTCATCTTAGCTGCCGGCTCCGGAACACGGATGCGATCCGCTGTGCCCAAAGTACTCCATAAGCTTGCGGGCAAACCCTTGCTCGAGCATGTTATTAACTCAGCTCAACAATCAGGCGTTGATCAGATTATAGTCGTCACTGCGGCCGAACGCCCTGAAGTTGAGAACAATCTGATCGATATGGATTCTGGTGTACGCTGGGCAATTCAACATGAACAGCGCGGCACAGCCGACGCCGTTGCGACCGCCCTACCCAAGCTGCCAGATGATCACCGCGCGCTTGTCATTTATGGTGACGTACCATTAATTAAATCAGCAACGCTGAAAAAATTACTCGCCACCCCCAGCGACAGCATTGCGTGGCTCACCGCCATTTTGCCTAATCCTCATGGTTTGGGGCGCGTCGTGCGGGATAACGATGGCAATCCTCTTGCGATGGTTGAGGAAAAAGATGCCGATGATGCACAAAAACAAATTAGCGAAGTGAACTCAGGCGTGTGTTTATTCCCTGTGAGTTTTTTAAAAAAACATTTACCCACCATTGATAACAATAACTCACAAAAAGAATTTTACTTAACTGATTTATTTGCGATCGCCATTAGCGATCACATTCATTTAGAAACCATCGTAACTCACGATGAATTTGAAATATGTGGTGTTAACACGCGAGAACAACTCGCTGCATTAGAGAGGGTCTATCAAATGGAACAAGCAAAAAAACTCATGCAAAGCGGGGTAACATTAATGGATCCTGCACGTTTTGATTTGCGTGGCCAACTCACGGCTGGCAAAGATGTCACTATTGATATCAATGTGATTGTCGAAGGGCGTGTGACTATTGGCAACAATTGTCATATCGGCCCCAACGTATTGCTGCGTGATGTGACAATCGGTGACGATGTCACTATCCTGGCCAATTGCGTCATTGAAGAAACCGACATTGATAACGGTTGCCAAGTGGGGCCCTTCGCGCGATTGCGGCCCGGCACACATTTACACCCACGCGCTAAAATTGGTAATTTTGTTGAAATTAAAAAAAGCGACATCGGCGAAAATAGTAAAGTAAATCACCTCTCTTATATTGGTGATACGCAAATGGGTAATCACGTAAATATCGGTGCCGGCACCATCACTTGCAATTACGATGGCGCTAACAAACACCAAACTATTATCGAAGACGATGCTTTCATCGGCTCTAATAATAATTTGGTTGCGCCGGTGACCATAGAAAAAGGCGCAACGACAGGATCAGGCTCAACCATCAGCAAAAACGCGCCTAAAGACGCCCTCACCGTGGCCAGAGCCAAGCAAGTCACTATCAAAGGGTGGCGACGGCCTAAGAAAGACGATTAAGGCTATTTCCTTCATTTTTGTAAGAAAATGCTTGCAAAGCGTGTAATCCATGCTAGACTCAATATAAATATAACGAGAGACACAATGAGGACGAAGATATTATCCACCCTAGCCTTGAGCGCCAGCCTCCTCACGGTGGCGGGCGCTGCCTCGGCGCAGTTTTACCTGCCAAACGCCTTCTACCCAAACGGCTACTATCTTGGCGGCGGGCTTGGCTACGCTTCGATTGATCTGGGCACACTAAACCTTCAAAAAGGTGCGGGCAGCCTAAAGGATGAAAAGCCCAGCAACACCCATCAGCCCGGCGCCGTTATTAAATTCGGATATGCATTTAAACGATTACCCGTTCAACTCGATTTATCCTACCAACAACTGCTCGATTTTAATTATGACACCAGCCCTTTATTTACTGGCGGCTCAAGCAAGCTTAGCAGCACAATCACCTCGCGAGCACTATTTGCGAACGTCACGCTGAATGGGAACTTTGGTTACCCCGTCATACCATTTATCACAGGCGGCATCGGCGCTGCCATGAATACTACTGACATGACTTATGCTCAACAATCTGAGCACTCGCAAAACACCTTCCGCGAAGCCTGGCAGCTAGGCTTAGGCACGCACGTGAAATTAACGGATAACTTATTGTTTGATCTTGCCGCCTATCACCAAGATCTGGGCAAATTAACTTGGGGCCCCTGGGGCAACAACCCAACCTATCAAGTGGGCAACGATGAACTCAGCGCTAATCAAATCCAACTCGGATTAACCTACGTTTTCGGTGATCAGCATATCCCACCGTCGTTAATTAACAGCTAGGCCATAGTTTCCATTGTCAATGGAAACTTTTCGTTAAAACCCTCCATTGACAATGGAAATATTTTAGCTATACTTTCCATTACTAATGGAAACCCTTGTTAACAAATAGCGTGAAATATGGACAAGTCCAGCCTAAGACAAATCATCATTGACCAACAAAGACAAGTTTTTCAGAAACGTGCGATCCCAAGAGACGTGCACAACAAGCTTCTTGAACTGACTAAAATCAACCAGGTTGTCATCATTACAGGAATTAGGCGATGTGGAAAGTCCACCGAGCTTCAGCTAATAAGAGAGCAGCTTCCTGAGAAAAATTATTACCTTAATTTTGATGATGAACGTTTGCTTAGTTTTAAAGTTGAAGATTTTCAGATTTTATACGAAGTTTTCATCGAATTATATGGCGAGCAACAGACATTCTATTTTGATGAAATACAAAACGTCCCTGATTGGGAGCGGTTCATTCGCCGACTTCACGACCAGGGCAATAAAGTTTTTATTACTGGATCGAACGCCAGTATGTTCAGCAGCGAACTTGGAACACGCCTAACGGGAAGACACGTTACTCTACGCATGCATCCGTTCTCTTTCAAAGAATTTGTCTTGTCAAAAACTGGCAAGAACAGCATTGAAATAAGCGATGATTTAACAACCACTGAAAACGTATACTTCAAAACATTATTCAACGAATACATCTCCCAAGGTGGTTTTCCTGAATATATTACTAATAACAGCCAGGAATATCTTATCTCGCTCTATAACAACATTATTTATAGAGACATCATTACAAGATACAAAATAAACAATGAAAAAGCACTGCGCGAACTTTCTCTTTATCTATCAAGCAACGTTGGGAAAGATGTCAGTTACAACAAACTTAAAAAGATGTTAGGTCTGGGAAGCACAACAACTGTTTCAGAATATTGTGAATATTTAAGCAATAGCTTTTTATGCTTTTTCATTAACCGCTATGATTATTCATTAAAAAAACAGCTCGCCTCATCTAAGAAAGCTTATTTTATTGACTCTGGTCTGTCACAAGCTATTGGTTTTAGATTTAGTGACGATTATGGTCGATTTCTAGAAAACAGCGTCTTTCTAGAACTGTCCAGGCAAGAGCACACGGAAATTTATTTTCATCGTGACAAATATGAATGCGACTTTATTACGAGACAAGGCAAAACCATTACCAGCGCCATTCAGGTCTGCCAACATATCCATGATGGTAACAAAGAGCGAGAGCTAAATGGGGTCGTTGAAGCCGCCGAAAAATACAAATTAAAAAACGTTTATTTATTAACAGAAGATGAAACAGAGACAATAACAAACGAACATTTTACCATTCATATACTCCCAACATGGAAATGGATGCTAAATTTAAAAAAAACTAGCAATATACCTTAAGTATAATACCTGAGGTATAATGACGAAATTTATACCATTTTAAATACTGCATCCCACTGCTTTTTGGTCACTGGCGTGATCGACAAACGATTGCCTTTGCGCAAAATTAACATGTCTTTAAGTGCCGCATTGGCTCTTAAATCAGAGAGGGTGATCATGCGTTTGAATTTTTCTTTAAACTTCACATCCACCATGAACCAGCGGGGTTTATCTTCTGTGCTTTTGGGATCATAGTATTTGCTCTCGGGATCAAACGCGGTGAAGTCAGGGTAGGATTCTTTCACAATTTCCATCACGCCCACAATACCCGGCGGAGTGGTATTGGAATGATAGAAGAGGGCGAGGTCACCTTTTTTCATGTCATCACGCATCATGTTGCGCGCTTGATAATTGCGAATACCATCCCAGTGCTCACGTTTCATTTTTTTAAGATCATCAATGCTGAAAGTTTCCGGTTCAGATTTCATGAGCCAGTAGTTCATACTTCCTCCTAGATTAAGCTAATTCGACTAAAAATCATTTAAAAACAACGCATTCGCAGTATAGCACTGTTGCACTCGATTCTTCCATGGCCCTTTTTCCGTCAAAAATCGGTCAATTAATAGCCCTTTCTTGTTGATCATCATATGCATTTACGATAGCATGCGTCCCCAGCCCAGTGGGGAGAATAATAATGAGAAAAAACACTAGTCAATGGTGTTGCTACGCGCTACTGCCACCTCTTTATAGCTTCGGCCAAGCTTTATCTACGGCCTGCGACACGCTTTACAGCACACGGCAGCACTTCGAATTATGGGAAAGGGCAACCGCTGTTGCCATCACAGGCTGCATTGAATTTTATGAAAGCTACGCTTTTCAGGGTCAATCTATTATACGCGGGATGAGCACTGATGCTGAAGAGAGCGATGAGATTGCTGATGAAAAAAAGCCATGTCGAGCGGGTGTTTTTCAATCGATTTATTTCTTATGCAACATGCTAACCACCTTTATTAACCGCTATTTTTTATTAGTGGCCACGCAAAACTTATATGAACTTGAACTCAGCCGCACTTACTTTTGGAGCATTTTAGCTGTCGACTTATTTATTAAACAAAGTTTTGCGATGAGTAATGAAATTTATGAAGCCTATGAAATCATTGCTAACAATGCTGGTTACAAAACACCATTTTATGCATCCATGTATTATCCTGTTGCCACAAAACGCGCAAGAGAAATTTTTACGTTAATCGGATCAATTGAACATGTTTTGATTGATGACTTATTAGGTTTAGCATTACTCATGCCTAAAAAGGCCATTCACTATCTTGCCAAGCATTTCATGGCAAAAATGATTGCTATAGCAGCAGGTATTACTGTCGGTTTGCCGCTGACAACTATCCTGTTAATGCAAGTTTATTTATTTGAAGGCAAACACTCGCGTGATCATTTGGCTAATTTAATTGGCGAGCAAGATAGCTTTAACGACAATTTCAAACTCACGCCTTGCCGCGCGGGCACATTGAAAGTTGCCACTAATTTAATGGCGCCTTTGCACGGCATTGCCTCAGCCATATCTGTTTATTTTGCCCTGTGGGATGATAATGAAATAATGAGCGCTACGCTTGCCAGCGCAGTTTTTTGTTGTGTTGCATTGGGTGTATATCTCTCCGAAGTGCGTGAAGGAAAAGAAGCACTGGATGAAATGGCTGGGTTTAATAAAGAAAATGGATCGGCTTATGATAACGAAGCACTGCTTGGCTGTAACGTTGTAAATGAAGACGATGAAGACGGCTTTGCTGTTTTAAGTTACGGCTCAATTAATCAAAGCGCTTAGTAATAATAGCGGCATTGTGCGATTTTTCATGCAAAACTACTAAGCTGGCTCAAGCTTGGCATAGGCAAGCATCAGCCACTTGGTGCCTTCGCGAGCAAACTGGACCTGCACGCGCGCCTGATCACCTTTGCCCTCAAAATTGATGATAATCCCTTCGCCGAATTTAGCATGCTTGACGTGTTGGCCCATGGTCAACCCATTCAGGCTGGTTGGAGCCGCATCGAACACATAGTGTTTTTTCACCGCGCTGTTTTGGCGCTGTTGGTAGTTTTTGTTATAGCCCGTTGGCCGGCTGATGGTGCCGCGTGCGCGCACTTCTTGCAAACACACCTGAGGTAATTCCAAAATAAAACGAGAAGGGGGGTGAAATAATTCTTTGCCGTACATGCGACGTGTTTCTGCATGACAAAGATAAAGCTGCTGCATAGCGCGTGTAATGCCCACATAACATAAGCGACGCTCTTCTTCTAAACGTCCCGGCTCTTCTAGCGACATTTGATGGGGAAATAATCCTTCTTCAACACCGGCGATAAACACGAGTGGAAACTCTAGCCCTTTCGCAGAATGCAATGTCATCAATTGCACGCAATCTTCACTCGCACCCGCTTGGCCTTCGCCGGCCTCTAAAGCCGCATGTGATAAAAATGCAGTGAGTGGTGTTAAATCTTCATGCTCCTCGTCGGGCACAAACTCACGCGTTGCAGACACTAATTCACCCAAGTTTTCGACCTTTGCCTGGCCTTTTTCACCTTTCATTTGACGATAATGCTCAAGCAACCCGCTATGCTCGATAACATGCTCAGTCATTTCAGATAACGATAAGCTGACGGTTGACTCTTCAAGTGTTTTGACCAAATCAAGAAACGCTTGAAGCGCTGTGCAACCACGTGTGGTGAGCAATTGTTTTAAAACAACTTGCTCCGCTGCACGCCAAAGTGATACACCGTTTTGCCTAGCCAAATCACGCACCGCTTGCAAGCTACGCTCGCCAATGCCGCGCGCGGGTAAATTCACCACACGTTCAAACGCGGGATCATCATGTGGATTCGAAATTAAACGCAAATAAGCAAGCGCGTCTTTAATTTCCGCACGTTCAAAAAATCGCATACCGCCGTAAACACGATAAGGAATGCCTGCTTGAATCAACGCTTCCTCAAGCACACGAGATTGCGCATTAGAACGGTATAAAATAGCTGATTCGCGGCGTAAGTTGCCTTGGTTAATCCAGTTTTTAATCGTTTCAACAATAAAACGCGCTTCATCTAATTCATTAAACGCTGAATAAATAGAAATCGGCTCGCCTTCACCAACCTCTGTCCATAAATTTTTACCTAACCTATCATCATTGTTAGTAATTAATGAATTCGCAGCACGCAAAATATTACCGGTTGATCGATAGTTTTGTTCAAGAACAATGGTACGTGTATCAGGAAATTCTTTTTGAAAACGTCGGATATTTTCTACTTTAGCACCACGCCAAGAATAAATAGATTGATCATCATCTCCAACAATCATCACATGGCTTTTTTTGCCAGCAATCAAAGATAGCCACGCATATTGTATGGCATTCGTGTCTTGAAACTCGTCGACTAAAATTTCTTGGAAACGGTTTTGATAATGCTCAAGCAAGCTTTTGTTATCGCGCAATACTTCTAAGCTACGCAACAACAATTCAGCAAAATCAACCAGGCCTCCGCGTAAGCATGTTTCCTCATAACTTTGATAAATGCGCAACAGCGTTTGCTGAAAAAGATCACGACTTTCAGGCACTTGATGTGGTCGCAAGCCTTCATCTTTTTTGGCATTGATAAACCACTGCACTTGTTTAGGTGGCCAGCGATCTTCATCAATCTCTAAATTTTTCATTACACGGCGAACAAGCCGATGCTGATCTTCAGAATCCAAAATTTGAAAGGCTTCCGGCAACTTTGCCTCGCGCCAATGCAGGCGCAACAAACGGTGCGCCAAGCCGTGAAAAGTACCAACCCACATACCACGCGCAACACCACCGACCAACGCTTCAATCCGCCCACGCATTTCATTGGCCGCCTTGTTGGTAAAGGTCACTGCTAAAATAGCGTGAGGTGAAATTTGTTCGGGTTCAATCAACCAAGCAATCCGGTGAACCAGCACGCGCGTTTTACCGCTCCCTGCGCCGGCTAAGATCAAGAAGTTACCTCGGGGGGCTGATACGGCGTCGCGCTGAGCCGCGTTAAGTGACTTAAGCAAATGTTCCATGCGCGGCAGTGTAACATAGCCATCGAGGAGGGGTAAGGGGACAAATTTTTATGTAAATCCACAATTGAAATGCATATTTACATATAAAAATCTTGATTTTTTATCAAAAATGGGTATAATTTATGAAAATCAGCAATTGAAATAAGGATTTACATAATGTTTCAGCGATCAATCCAAACAGAATTTGAGCGCCTCATGTCGCAATATCCCATTGTCACCATCATGGGACCCAGGCAGGCAGGCAAAACAACGCTGGCTCGCTCGGCTTACCCCAACCGACCCTATTACAATCTTGAAAACCCAGACACTCGCGCACTTATTGAGGCCGATCCTCGCGCCTTTTTTGACTCGCTTGATTTACAAAAGGGCGTAATACTTGATGAAATTCAGCGATCACCAGAATTGCTTTCTTACATACAGACAGCTGTGGACGAAAACCGCGTGCCTGGTTCATTCATATTAACTGGCAGCCATCAACTACAGCTCACCGAAGCTATCTCACAATCGTTAGCTGGGCGAACCGCAATACTCGAATTGCTCCCAGTATCAATGGCCGAACTCAACAATAATGACGTTGAACTCTCAATTGATGAATATTTATTTAACGGTTTTTATCCCGCCATTTACCAACACCATCTCGATCCTAAAACACATGCCCGCAATTATCTCAAAACGTATGTGGAAAGAGATGTCCGACAACTTGTGAATATTAAGGATTTAGATCGGTTTCGGGGCTTTATTCGTCTTTGTGCTGGCAGAATTAGTAGTGTGATTAACCGAGAAAGCTTGAGCAATGATGTGGGTGTTTCGCAAGGCACTATTAGAAATTGGATGTCAATACTCAGCGCCTCCTATTTAACCTTTCAACTACCACCTTATTTTGAAAATTTTGGAAAGCGGATTATCAAAACGCCCAAACTTTATTTTACCGATGTTGGTATCGCCAGCAGCTTATGCGCGTTTGAATCTTGGCAACAAATACAATCAGATCGTTCGAGGGGCGCATTGTTTGAAAACTTTGTCATTCTTGAATTACTCAAATATCGATTCAACCAAGGCAAAGAAGCCAACTTATATTTTTATCGGGATAGCAACCAAAATGAAGTGGATGTCATTTTTAAAACCCATGACAAGCTTATTCCGATAGAGATTAAATCAGCGTCCACCTTTACGCCTGCCTTGCTGAAAGGCATTAAACATTTCCAAAAGCTCGTCGGTGAAAGGGCGCTTATTGCTTTCTTGGTTTACAATGGTGAGGAGCAGCAAGTGAACGGCGTGAACCTCATTAATGCAAAAAATTTGCACAAAATGCTCTTGAAAATTGAAACACTTTAATCATTTTCACCATTCGGCAGCCACTTGTTACAAACCGATACATTCTCGGCATAATTGAGTTACTTACAAGCCGTAAGATGAAGCCATATCAAGAACAATAAGGTAGAGAAATATGGCTGCAAAGCGAGAATGGTTTTTTCAACGCCTCTTTAACTGGTTAGGGCGTTTTGCTGAGGAAGTTAAGTATATCATCGGGCAACAAGACAAGCCTGAACATCTTAAAGCACGAGGCGCCGCCGGATTAGAAATTGCTGGTGAAAAGCCAGGGAGCACGAGCAGTATCATGAGCCGATTTCACGAAACGTATGGTAGTAAACCAAATAGGCCAAAATCTCCGACAAACGGCAGATTATCACCTATATTGACGCACGCCCCTCAGTCACGCAGCACACTTTCAGAAAGGTTTAGTAGTTTTATGAGTCATTTTTTCCCTTGCAGCCGCGCGCAACAGGTTGATGCCAGTCATCAACCTCAAGCGCCGAGGTTTTAGCGGCTACTTAATATATTTATGCAAATCTTTAATCGCGCGGAGTTTGGCTGAGGCTTCGGCGATTTGGATGAGTGCTTTTTGGTAATCAACTTCGCTGCGGGATTTATCAGCAATGAGTTCTTCGGCGCGGCGTTTGGCTTCTTCTGCAGCGTTTTCATCAATATCGGCGGCGCGCATGGCGGTGTCAGCCAGCACTGTCACAACCGTTGGTTGCACTTCTAAAATACCGCCCGATACAAAAATAACGTCTTGCTCACCTTCTTTTGGCACGTAACGTACTTGGCCGGGTTTAAGTGAAGTAAGTAATTGCAAATGACCGGGGAAAATACCCATTTCGCCCGTTTCGCCCGTTGCAAACACTTGCGTGACCTTGCCTGAAAAAAGTTCTTCTTCAGCGCTCACAACATGCAATTGCATGGTTTTTGTTGTGTTTAAGGTTTCCACTAATGTTTGCCTCGTTATGAATCTTTCAGTTTCTTCGCTTTTTCAACAGCTTCGTCGATACTACCCACCATATAAAAAGCCTGCTCTGGAAGATCATCATGCTTACCATCAACAATGCTCTTGAAGCCATGTATCGTTTCTTTAAGCGGCACGTAACGACCTTTTGCACCGGTAAAGACTTCTGCCACGAAAAATGGTTGCGATAAAAAGCGTTGAATTTTACGTGCGCGACTCACCGCTAATTTGTCGTCTTCAGATAATTCGTCCATACCAAGAATAGCGATAATATCTTTTAACTCCTTATAACGCTGTAGCGTTTGCTGCACAGCACGCGCGGTGTTGTAATGTTCGTCACCAATAACGAGCGGATCTAATTGTCGGCTGGTTGAATCTAATGGATCAATCGCCGGATAAATACCTTGCTCGGCAATTTGACGAGATAATACAATCGTTGAATCCAAATGCGAGAACGTTGTTGCCGGTGATGGGTCGGTCAAATCATCTGCCGGTACATAAACAGCTTGAATAGAGGTAATTGAGCCATTTTTTGTTGAAGTAATGCGCTCTTGCAACGTACCCATTTCTTCTGCCAACGTAGGTTGATAACCTACTGCTGATGGAATACGACCGAGCAAAGCTGATACTTCGGTACCTGCCAAGGTGTAACGATAAATGTTATCAATAAACATTAAGACATCACGGCCTTCATCACGGAATTTTTCTGCCATCGTTAAGCCAGTTAGTGCTACGCGCAAACGGTTGCCAGGTGGTTCGTTCATTTGTCCGTAAACCAGCGACACTTTATCCAAGACGTTCGATTCTTTCATTTCATGATAGAAATCATTACCTTCACGTGTTCGCTCACCCACACCAGCAAAGACTGAGTAACCACTGTGCTCAATCGCAATGTTACGGATAAATTCCATCATCGACACCGTTTTACCCACACCGGCACCACCAAACAAACCAACTTTACCGCCTTTTGCGATGGGGCAGAGCAAATCAACCACTTTAATACCGGTTTCAAGTAGCTCTTGTGCGGGCGCTTGATCAGCATAATCAGGTGCAGGGCGGTGAATCGCCCAGTATTCTGACTCATCATTTTTATCAAAAATTGGACCGGCTTCATCGATAGGATCACCCAATACATCCATGATACGACCCAATGTTTTCGTTCCAACAGGCACTTTGATGGGCTCGCCCGTGTTTTCGACAGCCATGTGGCGTTGCAAACCTTCGGCACTGCCCATGACAATAGTGCGCGCAATACCATCACCCATTTGTTGCTGAACCTCGAGCGTGGTTTCACTATCCCGCACTTTTAGTGCATCGTAAATTTCGGGCACATTGTCACGTGGAAATTCTACATCCACGACGGCACCAATAATTTGTTTAATTTTGCCTGTTACTTTTTCTGTCATCGTTATTCACCTCTTTTATGTCTCCCTCCCTGTGAAGGGAGGGTTGGGGTGGGTTTTTTAATTGTTAACCCCCCTCGCTCCCCCCTTGTCAGGAGGGGAAGTAGTTACAGTTCGTTCACCTTTTGTTAGAAGGTAAGCGTCAATTGTCCTTTCCTTTTTATTCAGAAAAGGTATTTGTTTAAACCGCCTCTGCACCCGCAACAATTTCTGCTAATTCTTGCGTAATAGCTGCTTGTCTTGCTTTGTTGTACACCAATTTTAGTTGATCGATAATTTCACCCGCATTATCGGTTGCATTTTTCATTGCTATCATCTGCGCCGCTTGCTTACAAGCAACGTTTTCCACCACGGCCTGATAAACCTGTGACTCAACATAGCGTGTCAAGGTTAAATCCAACAACTGCTTTGCTTCGGGTTCGTAAATGTAGTCCCAGTGATGTTTTTCTTTTTTTGTCTCATCCGATGCTTTGGAGACCTCTTCCTCGGATAAGCTCGGCAACAAACGTGTAATCGTTGGCTTTTGTACCATCGTGTTGACAAAGGTATTAAAACATAAATAAATCGCGTCAAGCTTTTCTTCGCGATAACTATCTAAAAGTGTTTTCACAATACCTACCAAGTCAATCAATTTAGGCTTTTCGCCCAAATGCGCTGCTTTAGCAACTACATGACCGCCAAATCGCTTGAAAAACACTTCGGCTTTGGCGCCAATCAAACATAAATCGTTTTTAATGCCTGCTTCAGATTTATGCTTCATATGTTTAATGGCGTCTCTAAATAAATTATTATTTAATCCGCCACACAAACCGCCATCGCTCGATACAATAATGTAGCCAATGCGTTTTTCTTCGCGCTGCACCAGAAAAGGGTGTTTGTACTCAGGCTGCGCTCTAGCAATATGCTTGATCACCTGACGAATTTTTTCTGCATAAGGTCGGGTTGCTTGCATGCGCTGCTGTGCTTTTCGCATTTTACTTGCCGCAACCATTTCCATCGCGCGCGTAATTTTTTGGGTGTTTTTCACCGTATTGATTTTCGTTTTAATTTCGCGCGAACCAGCCATTAACTATTCTACCCAAGTCTTTTTAAAATCAGTTACCGCTTTCTTGAAAGTCTCGATCACTTCATCGTCGTAACGTGGCTTTTCGTTGATTCCTTTCATATAATCGCCATGTTCACTGTGCATAAACGCCAACAACTCTTCCATAAACGGCACAATGCGATCAACTTCGACATCTTCAACAAAACCGTTCTCAACGGCGTAAAAAGAAACAGCCATATCAGCGACACTGAGCGGGTGATATTGTTTTTGTTTCATCACTTCAACATAACGCTTGCCTCGCTCGAGCTGTTTGCGCGTTGCATCATCTAAATCTGAAGCAAATTGTGCAAACGCTGCCAGCTCACGATATTGCGCCAATGCAATACGTATACCGCCTGTAAGCTTTTTAATAATTTTAGTTTGCGCTGCACCACCGACACGAGATACCGACAAGCCTGAGTTAACTGCAGGACGAATACCCGCATTAAATAAATCAGTCTCTAAATAAATCTGGCCATCGGTAATTGAAATAACGTTGGTCGGTACAAACGCTGAAACGTCACCACCTTGTGTTTCGATAATAGGTAATGCCGTGAGTGAACCTGTTTTGCCAGTCACTTTACCATCAGTAAATTTTTCGACATATTCAGCATTCACCCGCGCTGCGCGCTCTAATAGACGAGAGTGCAAATAAAATACATCACCAGGATAAGCTTCGCGGCCTGGTGGACGACGTAATAATAGTGAAATTTGACGATATGCCCACGCTTGTTTTGTTAAATCATCATAAATAATTAATGCGTCTTCACCTCGATCACGGAAATACTCGCCCATCGTACAACCCGCATAAGGTGCGATAAATTGCATTGCCGCTGGATCAGCCGCTGTTGCAGCCACCACAATCGTATTTTTCATCGCGCCGTGCTCTTCTAATTTGCGCACCACCGCGGCGACAGATGAAGCCTTTTGACCGATAGCCACATAAATACATTTAATGCCGCTGTCTTTTTGATTAATGATCGTATCGATAGCAATCGCTGTTTTACCAATTTGACGATCACCAATAATCAACTCACGCTGACCACGACCGATCGGCGTCATGGTATCGATGGCTTTAATTCCTGTTTGTACAGGCTGATCCACCGATTGGCGATGAATAACGCCTGGAGCAACTTTTTCGATAGGAGACAATTCAGTTTTTTCAAGCGCGCCTTTCCCGTCGATGGGCTGGCCAAGCGCATTCACCACACGACCTAGCAATGCTTCGCCTGTTGGCACCTCAACAATTTTACCCGTGCACTTTACCGTTTGGCCTTCGCGTATATGACTATAATCGCCAAGCACCACCGCGCCAACAAAATCAGTCTCAAGATTTAGCGCAATGCCAAAAACATTATTTTCAAACGCCAACATTTCGCCATACATTGCTTTTTCTAAGCCGTAAACACGAACAACGCCGTCTTTGACGCTAAGCACGGAACCTTCTGTATGGACGTCAGTGGTATCCTTAAAACCTGCGATCCGTTTTTTAATGACTTCGCTGATTTCAGCAGGGCTGATTGTTTGCATGGTATTCTCCAGTTAAACTGCTTGTTCTGTTAACAAAGTTTCGCCGAATCGTTCTAAACGACCGCGCATCGAACCATCGATGACTGTATCGCCAACACGTATAACCGCGCCAGCCAATAAATTTTTATCTACTTCACATTCAAGTGTAATTTTTGCATTAAATTTTTGAGACAACGCTGCTTCAAGCTGTTTCTGCTCGGATGAATCGAGTTTAATGGCTGATAACACATGAGCATTTATCGTGTTTTGATGTTCAGCCAACAAGCGCTGATATTCAACAGCAATGACTGGCAAGCTATCTAAACGCTCATACTCCATCAACAATGCTAGAAAATTTTTAGCTTTCTCGTCGAGATCTTTTTTTAACACATCAAAGAAAACGTCAAGCAATGATTCTTCGGATACACGTGGATCGCACAACAACCGATGCATATCTTCATTTTCTACAATCAATGCTGCTTTTGACAACATGCGCGCCCACGGCTCTAAACGCTTATCTTCAATAGCCACATCAAATGCAGCTGTTGCGTAAGGTTTTGCTGTGCTCGTCATCATCATTTTTCTAGATCACCCGCTAATTCTTGAAGAAATTTTTTATGAGAAGCTTTATCGACTTCTTTTTCCAAAATTTTCTCTGCACCACTAAGCGCAATGTCTACCACTTCATGACGCAACTGATCCCGCGCCTGATTAAACTGCTGTTCGACCTCAGTTTTCGCATTATCCAATAAACGTTGGCCTTCAACTCGAGCTTCTTCTTTTGCTTCTTCAACCACTTGAAGCGCACGTTCGTTCGCACGCTCAAGCACATGCGAGGCTTCGAGCTTAGCATCAGCAATAATTTGCTTTGATTTACGCTGAGCCAGCTCTAAATCTCGGCGGCCTTGCTCTGCAGCTTGCAACCCATTGGCAATGTTTTTTTCGCGATCACGCATCGCTTTTTTAATTGGTGGCCACACATAGCGCATGGTGAACCAAATAAAAATGGCAAATGTTATGATCTGACCAATGAGTGTCGCATTTATATTCATAAGCGGCTAACCCCGTGTTTTTTAACTGCCCGTATGTGTTTTCGCTATAGCAACGGCTGCCTTTGCAA
Organism: Legionellaceae bacterium; assembly: GCA_002707695.1. Classification (GTDB taxonomy): domain Bacteria; phylum Pseudomonadota; class Gammaproteobacteria; order UBA12402; family UBA12402. The sequence goes on along the minus strand of PANR01000047.1, from coordinate 9,872 downwards.
ACGGATTGCTTGCGAAAAACAGGTACAAGCCCATCACGATTGAAATCGCGGCAAAGGCATCAACCAAGCCTGCCATCAAAAACATCCGCATCATAAGCATTGGCGTCAATTCAGGCTGGCGAGCAACGCCCTCTAGAAATTTACCGCCTAGCACACCGAAACCGATCGCTGTGCCCAGTGACGCCAAGCCAATTAGCAAGGCTGCCGCAATGGCTGACATGCCATATATACTTGAAAGATCCATCGATACTCCCCTTCTGTTGTTAAGTTAAACAAATTTAGTGCGTGTCTTTGGCCATGCTTAAATAAACCAAAGTCAGCATCATAAAAATAAACGCTTGTAATACAATAATTAAAATATGAAAAATCGACCAAATACCGCCTACTGTCCATTGAATCCACCAAGGCAATAGGGCAATCAAAATAAAAATCAGCTCACCTGCAAATAAGTTACCAAACAATCGCAGCGCCAACGAAATAGGCTTGACGCAATCTTCCAGCAAGCGAAAGGCAAAATTGAGTGGAAACAGTTTGGGGCCAAAAGGCGCGCTTAACATTTCTTTACCCAAACCTACAGGACCTTTAGATTTGAGATTGTAAAAAATCATCAGCAGGAAAACAGTGATGGAAAGCGCAAATGTTAAGTTCGGATCGGAGGTTGGGACTGACTTAAAATGCGCAATACCAAGGCCCGCCAAAATACTCGGTAGAAAATCGACGGGCACTAAATCCATTAAATTCATTAAAAACACCCACACAAAAATAGTCAGCGCGAGCGAGGCGACAAAAACACTTTCAGCACGAAAGGTCTCTTTTGTTAAACCATCGACAAACTCGAGCATCATCTCAACAAAGTTCTGAATCTTGCCCGGCACATCGCTTACAACACGTTTGGCAACAAATCGAAACAATCCTAAAAATAATACGCCAAGCACGATGGACACGATGAAGGTATCTAAATTTAGCGTCCAAAACCCACCATCGCCGAGATGCAGTGTGTGAAGATTAAGCTCAAGATGCTCAAGGTGATGGCCGACATAAACTGAGGGGTCGCTGGTATTAGGCAATTTAACTGGGTGAATAATGCTCATGCGCGCACTCCCGGCATGCGCGGCACCGCCAATGGGGCAAATAGCACCGCAACCTGAAGCAACACATAAGTGAGCAAGAAGGGCAGCAAACTCACCTTGAAGACCAACATTGATAACAACATCAGTACTGCAATCAGAGCAAGCTTTAAGATTTCAGCAAGATAAAAATCTTTCACAATGATTCTGGCTTCACGCGCCATGGAGCGGCGAAACAATCGCTTAATAAAAAACCAATTTGCAAGCGTGCAAACCACACCTGCGAGCAAAGATGAATAGGCTGCCTTTATGCCCCAAGACAATGCCACAAGGCTGATCACAACGGCAACCACAGCCTGAAGAATGATCAATTTATTAGCAGATTGTTTTGATGATTGTGCCAAGCCCGTCGCCCTTTAAAAAATTTGGGGCAGTATAATATTTATCCCACACCCGCGCAATATATATAGTTACATTGCGCCGCAGAAAATAAGCTGGCGATCAATTTTTGTCTGCTGCGGTCACAGCAAGCGCTCAACTGCATGGCAAACTTCATCGACCGTAATTTTCTCCATGCTGGGTTGGTGAATAAGTATGCGATGTGCAGCTTTGGGGTGAGGGCCTGTGCTATTGGGGTCGGTAATGCCAAATAATGCCACAAGCGGCGTGTCCATAGCACAAGCAACGTGCAATGGCCCAGTGTCGCCCGTGAGAAAAACCTTAAAGTGCTTCATTAATTCGGCAAGCTCTAACACATTAGTTTGCCCAATTAAATCGATCACATGTTTGCTGTGTTTAAAATACCGCGCGAGAAATTTTTCACTCGGCGCGCCTGTCAGCACAAATTTTAAATCAGGATATTGTCGATGAAGGCGCTCAACCACATCGACAAAACGATCAAATGGCCAACTTTTGCTCCCCTTTCCTGATAGTCGCCAACGAAATAGTTTTTTCCAAAATTCTTGACCATAACGCATCATTCGAAAATTGCCCATATGCAACCCCATTAATGGGCTGCCCGGCTTAATGCCATGTTCAGCCAAGAGAGCATTAACTTTATTTGCATCGTCAGGCTGAGGATACAAACAATACTTGCCCGCCGGCTCTGCCGGGTAATCAAAGTGCTCTGCCAAAAACCGACACGCATAATTAGCCCAACCGCCTGACGGCCGGCGATCTGCTATTATCACCTCATGCAGGCCGATGTATTCTCGAATATCATCGCCATCATGCATGCTAAGCACGCGATCGTATTGATCGTACAGCTTATCTAACGGCATTTCGCTCGCCAAGAAAACGTCTCTCAGCGCAGGATTATTTGCCACGGCCTGTGCAGAAATAGCTGACAGTGCAACCGCGTCAATGATCAAGCTCGGTCTGTGTTCGTGAAGTTTTTGCAATGCCGGCGTGTAAAAAATGGTGTCGCCCAAGCGCTTAGAAAGGATGAGAAGTATTTTTTCCATGCGTTAACTTTTATTTGTCAGCAACAAAGGTGCTTTTTACATTGGACGACAAGCGCCCCTTATTCCGTTTCATGCGCAAATCAGCAATATCAGCATCTTCAGGATCTGCTGGACGCTTAATAAAAATGGTTGAATGTGCGGGCGCATCTTCTTCGGCAGGGCGCCCCGCTGTGTAATAATAGGTAGCGAGTGACTTTCGCGTCCAACCTTCTGGGCAGCTTATTGGCTCTGGGTGGCCATGATAAGAATGTTCAGAGGTACTAAAAACAACAAAGCGATTGAAAATAGGCAACACTTTTTCGACACAGTCAGTCACTTCATGGTGATTTTCGTCAATTTTTTTACCGCGCCACAGCTCAAAATGACCACCGTATGACTCTTTCCAATCTTTATTCAAATAAATAAGCGCGTTTAACCGTCGATCTAAATTAAGCTTATTATACTTATTAAAATCGATATGAACATCAAGCTTACCGCCCTTAGGAATTTGATGAATACCCCCACCACGATAATAAGGGTCAGCAATCAACCCGTCTATGCCGGTAAGCACTTCTAAAAATCGCAAAAAAACGGGCTGATTCATTGCATGTAAAATGTTAGCTATAGGGTCAGGTAAATTGGCTACTTGATCGTACGCTAGTTTTTTTTCGAGTGGATTATTGTAGCGATAAAAATCGAGCGCTTCGGGCTTTGGAAAAACAGCAAGCGCTTGGTCTAACAACTGCTCATCCATAAAGTTATCGATTGCGATATGAGGAAAAGGCTCAGCCTTAACATATTGCGGATGGAGTTTTTCAGCTGTCTTTAGCAGCTTTTCTGAATCAAAAATTTTCATATTTATATTTTCCAGCTAGAGCAGGCAATGAATCAATGAATTTTTTCAATGATGCCTTCAAGCTCATCGTTACTATTGTAGCTAATAATTAATTTGCCCTTGCCTTTTGCACTTTGTTTAATTTGTATTTTCGCACCCAAACGATCTGACAATTCATTTTGTAAACTTTGAATGTTTGGATCTACAGGTTGCGAGGTGTTAACTTTGGGTTGCTGTAGTTTGCGAATATAGCTTTCGGTCTCTCTGACCGTCATGCCTTTATCAACCACTGCGCGTGCTGCATCGCTTTGCGACAAGCCCTCTAGTGCAAGCAGCGCTTTTGCATGCCCTGCATCAATATCACCGTGTTCGAGCAAAGTGCGCACATCAGGATTAAGTTTTAACAAACGCAATAAATTAGTCACAGATGTTCTCGAGCGACCAATCGCTTCGGCCACATTGAGATGACTCATCTCAAACTCATCAATTAAACGTTGTAATGCAACTGCTTCTTCAATGGGGTTAAGATCTTCACGCTGGATATTTTCAATCAACCCCATGGCAATGGCAGCATCATCAGAGATTTCTTGAACAATAGCAGGGATATCATGCAAGCCAGCAATTTGTGCAGCACGCCAACGGCGCTCGCCTGCGATTAATTCATATCCCTTGCCCGATGGACGCAGCACGACGGGCTGGATAACGCCTTGTGCTTTGATTGATTCAGCTAATTCTTGCAACGCGTCATCTTGAAATACTTTACGTGGCTGATATCGACCCGGTTGAATACGATCGATGGGCATAAGCCGCAAACCAACGCCATGCTGCTGCGCTGAAGCTGCCTCATTATCTGAAGCGTTTTCACTGCTCAAGTTAATCGCCGTGCTGGTAACACTGTCGATCCCAACGGTTTTGTTACTGCCAGCAAGTAACTCTTCGAGGCGCCTGCCTAATCCACGTTTTTTCATTTATGCTCCTACTGCTTCTTGCGCTTCTGCGCGTCGTATCATTTCACCAGCCAGCGCGAGATATGCGGTTGCCCCCTGCGAACGCTTGTCGTATTGGTAAGCCGCTAGTCCGTGGCTGGGTGCCTCGGCTAAGCGCACATTGCGCGGAATCACCGTGCGATACAGTTTGTCGCCAAAATGATCCGACAGCTGTTCTGATACATCTTGTGTTAATCGATTCCGGGGATCATACATGGTTCTTAAGACGCCTTCGACCTCAAGACGCTCATTAACAGATTGGCGCACTTCTTCAATAGTGGATAATAGCCCCGACAACCCTTCGAGCGCGTAATATTCACACTGTACTGTGATCATCACCGAGTCAGCGGCAACAAGCGCATTGATTGTGAGCATGTTGAGTGACGGTGGACAATCAATAAAAATATAATCGTACTGATCCCTGACCTCATCGAGCGCTTTTTTTAAGCGCCGCTCGCGGTTGAGCATTTGCATCAACTTCATTTCAGCGATAGACAAGTCAGAGTTGGCAGGCACGAGATCAAAGCCGGCCTCGGTTTTTTGAATCACTTCCGGAATATTGGCTTCACCAAGCAACATTTCATTGCTTGTTTTGATTGCCTCGTGCTTATCAATCCCGCTGCCCATTGTGGCATTGCCTTGTGGATCAAGATCTACCAACAAAATGTTGCGTTTTGTTGCAGATAGCGATGCTGCTAGATTGACGCATGTGGTCGTCTTACCCACTCCGCCTTTCTGATTTGCCACCGCAATGATTTTGCCCACGCTAAACACCCACAACTTCAGCCTTACCTAGCCAGTAGCATATCACAATAACAGCGATCATGAAGCAGAAATCCCGGGTTGCTTACTTGCAGCCGGGCACCGACGCCTTAGCAGACTCCAGCGCAGCATCCAGAGCCTCATCAATCCTGCTTTCATCAAAAACCTGTATGTCGTGCTGCAATAGCAGGGCGGCAGTAACACCCATCCCATCGACCAGGGTGTTAGAAAATGTGCCGTCATATCGCTGGGTTGAGCCGCAGGATGGACTACGTGCCTTTAAAATAGCAACGCAAATATGATCGTCTTGCGCTAATTTAAGCGCTACTTGTGCGCCTTTTACATACTCTGCAGTCACATCATCACCCTCAACGGTTGTGACCTTTCCCTGGCTGCTGAGCACATCATCTGCTGTTTTGTTGAGTTGAATTTCAGACGGCGGCCTTGGTGTTGGCAGCCCACCTGCCATTTCTGGACAGACAGTCACAACCCTGCCTTCTACAATCCAGCGTTGCAACCGCGGGTGTGATTGCAAATTATCCTTGCCATCGTAACGGACTTTTTGCCCTAACAAACAAGCGCTAATTAAAATTTTTGGTTTAGCATCACTCATGTGAAACTTCCGATTTAATTACGACCAAACATCGGACTGCACTCAACCCCGGCACGTGAAGATCTTTAATGTCGCCATGTAAATTTTCTGGAATTAAGCTAAGTTCTTGCTCCGTCGCTTGGGCCTTCATCGCCAAATATGCGCCCTCATTTTCAAGCAAATGCTGGCAGCTTGCCACCATATCGGATAATGCAGCATAGGCACGGCTGATAACACTGCTAAACAACTGCTTGGGCTGATAATCTTGCACACGACAATGTACCACTTCAACGTTTTTCAGCCGCAACTCAGCGACAGCTTGCTGGCAAAAACGTGTTTTTTTCACATTGCTATCGAGCAACACAAATTGCTTATCAGGATGTGTGATCGCCAGCGGAATGCCAGGCAGGCCTGCGCCTGTCCCTACATCAATTAAGCGATCACCGTGCAAATAGGGTGAAATAGACAGACTATCCAACAAATGATGCGTAATCATCTGTGCTGGGTCTTTAATGGCGGTGAGGTTATAAACTTTATTCCACTTCACGAGCAGCTGCAGATATTGAGCCAACTGCTCTCGCTGCCGGGCTGAGCAATTTGAAAATCGCTTGTCGATGTTTAAATCAACATTCATGCGGGCATGCTAACATAGTCACCGGCTCATCCTCAAACATTCAAAATTTTCAATAGGCTGTCAAATTCTGAGCTGAAACCAAACATCGATTGCTTCAAGCGCTTGACATTTTGGTAAACGTATATACAATATGCATAGCAACTAAATGAAGGGGGCGATATGTGGAACAAAACACACAGCAAAATCTATAAAAACGTGAGCAAAGAGGCTGTTTGGAAAATCTGGAAAGATATTAATAACTATGCGAATTGGCACGACGATCTTGACTACTGCCAGCTTAAGGGTGAGTTCGCCAAAGGCAACTATTTCTTGTTAAAACCAAAAGGTGGACCAAAAGTTAAAGTATGGTTGCTCGATATTAAAGAAAATGAATCTTTTCTCGATTGTACGCGTTTTTTTGGCGCCAAAATGTATGACTTACATTCACTTGAAGACACGAGTGAAGGGTTAAAAATTTCAAATACGATTACTGTAAAAGGACCGCTTGCTTTTTTGTGGACGAAACTTGTTGCAAAAGATGTTGCCGCGCACGCACCTCAAGAAATGGATGCCGTTGTTGACCTTGCGCGAGGCAGCCATGGCTAAATCATCGTTTGGTTTTGAGCGACCAGAAGATAGTCCTGGTTTTTTGCTGTGGCAAACCACCGTAACATGGCAACGATTAATTAAGCATGCGTTAGATAAGCATAATATTAGCCACGCACAATTCGTCATACTTGCCAATTTGCTATGGTTTGAAGAGCACAAACAAACACCCAATCAGGCGATGATTGTTGAAATGTCTAAGCTTGATAAAATGACCGTTTCAAAATCGCTGAAATTGCTTGCTATTGACAAGCTGATTACGCGACAAGAAGACAAGCACGATACGCGCGCGAAAACTGTTAAACTTACGGCAAAAGGCAAAAAGCTTGCCGCCAAACTGATTAATCGCGTTGAAAAAATTGATGAGCAATTTTTTGGTGTGCTTTCAAAAAAAGAGCGAGGGCAATTGCTAGGGTTGTTTGCTAAACTGGTGCTGTAATTTACATAAGCCGGTGTTTTCACCCCAACAACATCTCAGACAAACCTTTCGGCATGGTTGCCAGACTTTTCCGCCCAAACGCACGCCCAAAGGATAGCTACTATTTTTCACCAACCTATTCCACGTATCCGAGGAAACATTGCCGCCATGAATTAGGACATATGTTGACATTTACGGCCCCGAGTCTTTGTGCAAGCCTTAAAGCAATCTTGCCGTTACATTTTTGATCGCTCGTGATTTTTTAACAAAAGTCTTATCAAAGGTAACAAACGATTTTGCTGATAAACTAGAAGACAAATGAAGTGCATCTGCAAAATCTAAGTTTTCATTCTCGCACCAATCAAGTGCTTTTTTAACGCAAGCGGCATCTTCTAAAACAACATTTTTCATATTTGTGATTTTCCTAAATGCAAGCATGATTTGTTTTTTAGTAAACTCATAGGCATAACGCAAGACCCATTCGGTTTCCAAAAAAACCGTTTTAGGGATAAACACTGAGTGATTTACAACAAGATCAAGCGCTTTTTTTGTTTGGCTTGGCGAATCATCCACTAAAAAACGAACTAAAACGTTGGTGTCTATCGCGATCATTTTCTTTTTAAAGCCCCTTTTTGAATCGCAGCTTCCATATCTTTCAACGATTTTTTTGGCCCTTTATACTTCAAGCAACCAACTACGTCTTCAGCTTTCAAGGTAGCGTCGGAGTGAACCGGTGTCAGCAATATACCTTTGTCCACCGCTTTAACCTTAAAAACCACACCGCTTTTTAAACCCTGCATTGCCCTCAAAGCCTTGGGAATAACCACCTGGCCTTTGCTCGATAAATGGGATGTGTGCATAACCTACTCCAAAAGTAAGACTTAGGTAAGACCATTATAGACCACCTTTCTTTGTTTGACAAGAAATTTGGCAAGCAAGCCAGCACAGTAAAGGCTGATCCTGATATGTCACAGCATGACAGAATTATTAGACATTACCCTGTTGATTTGCCAACAGAAGCGCCTAAAATCAACAGCACTGTCGATTTTTAAGAACAAAACGGAGGCTTCATATGATATCCATCACAAACATTTCAGTTCGCGGTGTCCCAAAAATTAGTAGCTCGGATGTTGATATCGGCGAAGAAATCGGTAAAGGAGCATATGGTATAGTTCACAAAGGACGCTGGAATGGTCAAAGCGTGGCGGTAAAACAAGTAGATGCTTCGAATATCTATAACTTCGCTTTCCTCGGGATTGCTTCATCAAGGTATGATGGCGTTGTAAAGGATTTTATTAATGAGGCGAAGGTTATGGCTTCATTAGAACACAAATATATCCTACCCCTACTGGCTATTATAACAGAAGATTCGTGGCTTGGCGGTACAACCTTGTGTTTCGTCATGCCAATGATGGACTGCTCGCTTTATCAGCTAATGATCGGAAAAAGCGAGCTCGCTGAAGATGGCTATTTTTCACCTGACCCGAAATCGGAAACTTATCATCCCGCATTATTTTACAGGAAATTAGTTTTTATGAAGCACATGGCAGATGGATTAACTTATCTGCACGGAAAAGACATTATGCATCGTGACTTAAAAAGTAATAATATTCTCATAAAAAGAAAGAGGGTAAATAGGGACGGAAGAAGGGTGCTGCATTATCGCCCTGTTATAGCAGACTATGGGTTAGCAGCCCAAGATCGTATTGTTCAAAGCTCGATTAATCCTACGTATTACAATGGAAATTTTTCATGCCATTTGCCTTGGTCAGCGCCTGAAACATTTCGCTCCAGGTTCCGTTATGAATCGGATGTTTATTCGCTGGGGATTATATTTTTAGAGGTTTTTTCAGGGTTATGTCCCTATACGGGTAATTATCAACAATTCTCAAGTGACGCGGTCGAACAAGGTCTTCGCCCTAATATCATGCTAAATAAAGAAGAAACTGAACACTACAGAGCAACTCACTGGGCACAACATCTTCCTGCTGTATTTGAATTGATAAAAGCGTGCTGGCACGAGACTCCAGAGCAACGGCCAAGTGCAAGGCGTTGTTCAGAGAGATTGGGTCGACTTTGTCAGTTAGAAAACACGGCTCCAAGGGATCCTCAAGCAGAAGAGATAGATCGCTTAACAAGGCAATGTGATGAACTCCAACGCAAAAAGGATGAGCTTGAAGCTGAAAAAGAGAGGCTTGATAGGGAAAATACTAAGCTTCGCAATGAACAAAAGTCGCATTGGCGATCGTCGCCCAATTCGTTTTTTGGTTGCCCTGGCGCACCCACCGGCGAAGCACAAGCCCTAAGGGCAGCTGGGCATAGGCGTAGTGCTTCGATATAAAACACCAATCACGCTATCATCTGACGTTTTTTAAGATGGATTAACAGAATAGAAATGGCAGCCGGGGTGATGCCCGAAATGCGTGACGCCATGCCAATATTGGTAGGGCGAATTTCGCTAAGCTTTTGTCGCACTTCGTTAGATAAGCCTTTAATCGCTGAATAATCGATGTTTTCAGGGATTTTCGTCGTTTCACGCCCTTGTTGTTTA
>PANR01000046.1 GCA_002707695.1 Legionellaceae bacterium | reverse complement strand
TTATCGGGGATCCAGTATTTAATTATATATTCCTGGATTCCCGCCTTCGCGGGAATGACAGCGGGGCAAGATTGGATTCCCGCCTACTCCCCTCGGGGGACAGGTCGGGAATGACAACAATGATTGAGTCCCTGCCTTCCTGCTTCGCCGAGGCTTCGCAGGACAGGTCGCGGGAATGACAACAAGGGTCGAATTCCCGACAAGTGTCCTCTGACGCAAGTCGGGAATGACGGTTAAACGTTATTTAAAGTTATATACGCTTGCCCACTGTGCCATGATGGTTTGAGCAACGCTTGGTGGCATTGTCACATAGTCAAGTTGTGTTGCAGTGTTAGCACCTTGTGTGAATGCCCACTTAAAGAAGCTAAGCGTTGCATGCACAGTTTGAGGTGAAACGCCTTTGGTTGGCATTAAAATAAAAGTCGTTGCAACGATTGGCCAGCTAGCTGCACCGGGTTGATTCGTAAGAATCAAGTTAAAGCCATTGCTAGCTTGCCAGTTTGCAGATTTTGCAGCTGATGCAAATCCAGCTAAATTAGCAGAAACGGTTTTGCCCGCCGCATTAACCATTTTAGTCATCGCCATGTTGTTTTGAATGGCATAATCGTATTCGACATACCCAATGGTGTTAGGCGTATTCATTACCTGTGCGGCAACACCAGCATTACCTTTTGCACCTAAGCCAAAGCTTGGCCATGAAACCACAGTGTTGGCACCGACTTGTTTTTGCCATGCAGGGCTGACTTTGCTTAAGTAATTGGTGAAGTTAAATGTAGTGCCAGAGCCATCAGCGCGGTGAACTGTCACAATCATATTGTGTGGTAAGGTTACGCCTTTGTTTAACGCTTTGATTTCGGGGTTATCCCAATATTTTACCTTGCCCATATAAATATCAGCGAGTGTTTTGCCGTTGAGTGTCAGTTGATTGTTTTTAATACCTTGCACATGAATAGCCAGAACAATGCCGCCAGTTACCATGGGGAATTGCACCCATTTTTTCTGTTGCAATGTTTTAATGTTTAATGGCATGTCTGATGCGGCAAAGGTTACCGTTTTATCAGTTAACTGCTGAATACCGCCGCCTGAACCAATAGGTTGGTAATTGATTTGTACACCTGCTGTTTTTGCATAGGTGGTTGTCCATTTAGAAAGTACAGGGTAAATAAAGGTTGAGCCTGCACCCGTCACGCTCGTACCTGCTGCTAAAGCAGTGCCAGATAATAAACATGCCCCTAAGCTGACGGTTTTCAGTAGTTTGTTTACTTGCATTTTCTATGGTCTCCTGTTGGTTAATGATCTTCAATGTAAATTTTAGTTTCTTCATGTTGAGGGTTAGTGAACAGTTCTTTAGTGGTTGCGTGTTCAATGATTTCACCCTGTCGAATAAAAATGGTTTCATCGGCAATGCGTTGTGCTTGCTTTAAGTTGTGCGTCACCATGATGATGCTGTATTTTTCTTTGAGTTCGAGAATAAGTTCTTCTACTTTGGCCGTAGCAATTGGATCAAGCGCAGAGGTAGGCTCGTCCAGTAGTAAAACCTCAGGATTAATCGCAATCGTTCTAGCAATACATAAACGTTGCTGTTGACCACCTGATAAATGCGTACCCGCATCGTGTAATTTGTCTTTGACTTCTTTCCATAGAAAAGCTTGTTTGAGCGCACGCTCCACACGTTCTCGCAATTCTTTTTTATTCAGTTTTTCGTGAAGCTTTAATGCAAAAGCGATGTTATCAAAAATAGATAGTGGGAATGGCGTTGGCTTTTGGAAAACCATGCCAATCTCGCGGCGTAATTTATTGAGGTTGGTGTTGGGGTCTAAAATGTTTTTACCGTTAAAATGTATCTCGCCCGTTGCGGAGAGCTTTGAATACAGCTCATAGATGCGGTTAAAGCAGCGTAATAACGTCGATTTACCAGAACCTGAAGGCCCGATGATGGCGGTAATGTGATGTTTCTTAAAATCTAAATTAATGTCTTTCAATACTTTTGTCAGATAGTAATGAAAATTTAGATGTCGTACTTTTATGCATATATCTTCGTTCATCACATTTCTCTTATGCTTTTTTTGCTGCCAAATAGCGAGCGAATAGATTAATTGCCAAAATGACTACGGTAATAAGCAATGCACCTTCCCAAGCAAGATGCTGCCAATTTTTATAAGGACTCATTGCAAAACGGTAAATGACGATTGGTAGGCTAGCCATTGGGTGGCCAATGTTAAAACTCGTAAACTGATTGTTTAGAGATGTAAAAAGCAGTGGGGCGGTTTCTCCCATTACGCGAGCAAGTGAGAGCAATATGCCCGTAATAATACCTTGCAATGCAGATTTATAAATAATAGAAAACGTCACACGCCAACGAGGAATACCGAGAGCTAAGGCGGATTCACGTAATAACGGCGAAACAAGATACAAAATATCCTCGGTGGTTCGTGTAATGATTGGGATGGCGATCATCATGAGCGCGATGGCGCCTGCAAATCCAGAAAAATGTCCAAGCGGCTTAACTAACAAAGCATAAATAAATAGTCCCATCACAATTGATGGTGCGCTAAGCAAAATATCATTAGTGAAACGAATTACCTTGGAGAATTGATTTTTTCGACTGAACTCAACCAAGTAGGTGGCGATTAAAATACCAATGGGAGCAGCAAGTAAAATAGCAATGAGTGTGATGATTACACTGCCGATAATTGCATTGCTTAGTCCACCTATTGAACCAGGCGGCGGTGTCGGCGCGATGAATAATCGTAAATTAATGCCAGGTAGCCCAAGTCGTACAAGTGACCATATAATAGCGACCAGGAAAAAAAGCGCGAGCAACGTCACCATCAAACAAAAGCCGGTAAACAAAAGATCTTTTGCTTGGCGTACGCGTACCGAACGACCTTCCATTATTGTGATCCCCCGCGTGTTTTTCCACGGCGCAGCCAGTAACGAGAAATAATGAGCGTAGCAAAAGTGATCACCATCAAAATCACGCTCAATTCAATAAGTGATGAAGTGTAGAGTTTTCCTGTTGCTTCAGTAAATTCATTAGCGATCGTTGCAGAAATGGTTGTGCCTGGCATGAAGAGTGCGGTGGGTAGTTGATGTGAATTACCAATCACAAAGGTTACTGCCATCGTTTCACCCAGCGCTCGACCTAACCCCAGAATAATTCCACCAATTAAGCCGGCGCGTGCATAGTGCAGCATTACATGGCGAATAACTTCGAAACGTGTTGCCCCCACGCCATAGGCAGCCTCTTTCATTAAGTCAGGCACGTTGCTAATCACGTCGCGCATCATTGACGAAATCAGCGGTAAAATCATGATAGCTAATATAATGCCTGCGGTGAAAATGCCGATACCAATGGGAAGTCCACCAAAGACATAATTTAATACAGGAATATGGCTAAATGTGTTAATCAGGCCAGGCTGAATGTGTTTTGCCATGAATGGCGCTAAAACAAATAAGCCCCACATCCCGTAGATGATGCTTGGAATAGCTGCCGTGAGCTCGACCAGGCGCGCAATAAACTGGGCGGGACGACGTGGTAAGATTTGCGTAATCATGATGGCCACACCAAAGCTGATAGGCACGGCGATAAACAGAGCAATGATGGAAGATAGCAAAGTGCCGATAATAGCTGGCAGTGCGCCAAAATCTTTGGTGACCGGATTCCAAGCGGTGCTCCATACAAAGCTTAATCCAAAGTGCCGGATGGACGGCCAGCTCATAACAATCAGGCTAAGACCAATGGCGAAGAAGGAGGCAACCAAGAACACACCGCTTAACCGGCTGATATTAGAAAAAATTTGATCACCAAAAGGCTTGCTCATCAACGATTCACAGTGTTCAAGTTGGCTTAATCGTAATAAGGTTTGCCATGGAAAACAAGGGTAGAGGTCTATTTTTCCTACGATAAGCGGCTGAAATCACAATAGGTGCTTTAATTTCAGTAACTTGTTGATTTTTATGGGTTTTTGTATAGATCATTTTTTGCCCTTTTTTGTTCCAGGGTATTGCCAATCAGCCTACACTAGTGTAAGATCTTGCTTACAAGAGAAATAGTGGATAACAGGAATAGACCATGGCATATAACGCTCTAGAAACAGTTAAGCTTAGAAACGATTTTTATCGTGATAACTACCGTAAAGTCGCCAGTGCGCTTGTCGTGGCGGTATTTGCTATCGTGGTATTGTCATGTGCAATCGTATATTTAGTCACGCATCGTCCTGCACCAAAATATTTTGCTACTACTGAATCAGGCCGAATTATTCCATTAATTGCGCTCGATCAAGCGAATTACAACAGTAATGCAATTCGTAGCTGGGCAGCCAACGTTGCCACATCGAGTTATAGTTATAACTTTGTTAACTATCGAAAAGCCTTTAGTGATAATCAAAAATATTTTACAACAGATGGCTGGAATGATTTTCTTAAATCATTGCAAGAATCTGGTAACTTGGATGCGGTAAAAAATCGTAAACTTATTGTTTCAGCGGTGCCAACAGGTACGCCAGTGATTCAAGATTCAGGTGTGTTTAAAGGTCGTTATTACTGGCGTGTACAAGTGCCATTATTGGTGACATACCAAGGTGAAAGTGGATCATTCCATAATAACATCTTAGCAACTATTACGATTGAGCGTGTATCAACGTTGGATCATTCAGATGGTATTGGCGTGGCTGCGTTTACGGGCACGAGTCAAGATTAACAAAACGGATAGTAGAGCATGAAAAAACAAGCAAAACATATTTTATCAGCAGCGATTATAGCGCCGGTATTGTTATGCAGTATGGCATTTGCTGATGCTAATCAGTTGAGTTTAACGAATATGCAATCGTCACAAACTCAAGCTGACAATAATGCTCAGTTGTTTGGCCAGCCAAGCGCGCAATCAAAAGCCGCTTTTAATGCTGTAGCTTCACAATCAATGCCATTAACGCCCGCACAGATTATTAAATTACATAAAATGTTGAATGCAACGCAAGCAGCAACAGCTGCGTCACCAACAACGCCACCAGCGCCAGTCACAACAACACGTATGGTGAGTTTGCAGCCTGGAGCATTACCGCCTGTCATTCGTTTATCCCAAGGTTTTGTTTCTTCATTAGTGTTTGTTGATAACACCGGCCAGCCATGGCCAATTGAGTCTTATGATGTGGGTAATTCACAGGCTTTCAATGTTCAATCACCGCAAAAAGGTGGCAATACGCTGATGTTACAAGCGATGAGTCCTTATACTTACGGCAACATGGCGATTAAATTATCGGGCTTGTCGACACCTATTATGATTACACTAATCCCAGGTCAAAAAGAAATGGATTACCGCGTTGACTTGCACGTTGAAGGTACAGGCCCCAATGCAAAAGCAAGTGTTGGTTCAACAGGTTTACCAGCGCCCGCGAGCAATGTGTTGTTAAGCGTTTTAAATGGGGTGACACCAAAAGGTGCGAAAGTATTGAATACATCAGATGCTAATACTGAGGCATGGTCAATGGGTGATAAAATGTTTTTACGTACAAAGCTTACGGTGGTTTCACCTGGCTGGATTTCAATGATGCGCAGTGCTGATGGCACGATAGCTTATGAAATGCAGAAAACTTCATCTGTGTTGGTTTCAGAAGATGGTAATTTAGTTAACTTAAAGGTAGAGGGCGTTTAAATGTTGAAGAAACTGAAAAACAAAATAAAGTTGCCCCAAAATAGCAAGATTCGAGCTATCGTTTTACTGTCTGGCGTCGTCATTATTGTGGCCGTGGCTTATGTCGTGCTTCACAACGGTAAAAGCAGTGATGCCGATCTAGGTGGTAGCGCTATTTCACCAGCAAATACTGATGAAATTGATTCAACGCCAGGTCAAAAGAATTTATCAAACGAATATATGCATGCATTGTTGCAAAATAACAAAATTCAGTCGAGCAATGCGTTGAAGCAAGGCAAAAGTTATTTGCCCACAATGATCAATACAGGTGATGCTGCATCGCAATCTAATAGTTTTTCAGCGAGTCAAGATGCTGCTAATACACAAAATGCAAGTGATTCATTGATCGATGCATTAGTTAAGCAAGGTAAGGTTTCACCTGATACAGCAGCAGATTTGCAACGCCTAGCCAATCAAGGTGCGAGCATTCAAGATTATGCTAATGAATTACAAAAACTTGTCAGCGAAGGTAAATTAACACCTGAACAAGCACGCGAATTATTGGCTGCTTACAAAAAAAGTCATGCTAAACAATTAGCAAACAGCACTAATGCTGCAGATGGCAATGCTGCTGTTGATCCTACGTTATCACGAATGGCCGCTTCAGGAGCTATTGATCCTGAAACGGCAAAAGTGCTTGAAAATTTAAGTAAAGCGAATGTGCCTGTCAGCCAATACGCTGCGGAACTTAATCGTCTTGTTCGAGAAGGCAAATTAACACCTGAACAAGCACGTGAATTATTGGCTGCCTATCAAGCAAAACACGGCACGCCGCAAGAAAAAAGTGAAGCCGCACAAGCGTCGGGTTTAGATCAAATGGCTGCTGCACAGCAATTAGCTGCTGAGCAAGCTAAACAACAAGCAAACGCACAAATGACGGCTGCAGAGCGTCAACAAGAACAAATGCAAGCGCAACAAGCGATGCAGGCAACACAAAGCAGCATGGCGGCACAAGCTAACCGTTTGTTTAGTAGTTGGAATGCGCCAACACCTATTCATACTGTTGTGATTGATACAACGACAGGTGCTGCGGGTAAAGGCGAGGCTGGTTTGCAAGCAGGTGGTACAAATGCTGGATCTAGTGCATCATCAGCGATCACTGCGCCACTTATTAAAGCAGGTACAATCATGTTTGCTGTATTGGATACCGCATTAAATAGTGATGAGCCTGGCCCAGTCATGGCAACCATCGTGTCAGGTAAGTACAAAGGTGCGAAACTGATCGGTAGTTTGACGAGACAAAATGATCGAGTGATGTTGCAGTTTAATGTAATGAGCGTGCCTAAATGGACGGGTACAGCGCCTATTAACGCTGTTGCTATTAACCCTGATACAGCGCGCACAGCATTAGCAAGTTCTGTGAATCATCATTACTTGTCACGCTATGGCTCACTGTTTGCCTCAGCATTTTTAGCAAGCTACGCCGAAGCGTTAGATGATAACGGCACAACAACCATTACGCCGCTTGGCACCGTTCAGCGCTCAGTAAGCTATAGCCCTGAAGGTCGTATCATGAAAGGTTTTGGTGGTGTGGCACAAAGTTTGGGTGCAGCAGCTGCGCAGAATTTTAATCAACCACCAACAGTGAAAGTTGATAGTGGTGTTGGTTTGGGCATTTTGTTCCAGCAAGATGTGAAAAAACCTAATTTTTTAACAACGAATAAATAATAATACCGGAGACTCTGATGGCAGATAAACCATACAAAGATGATGATAAAAACAAAGAATACCGCCCATTTGATGAAAATCAGGATGTGCAGTATGACTTTACTGAAGAAGCTGGCAAGAAAAAAATGTTGAGCAAATTTCGCAGTAAGCCTGTGCTTGCTGTAGTTGCCATCATCATTTTGGTCGGCGTGGTTTACAAAGTTGTGCAGGTGGTTAAGGCAGATCATCAAAAGCCATCATTGCCCGCGGTTTCGGAGCAATCAAAGCTTGCGTCGATTAATGCCCAGGCTAAACAAGCAAATCTTGAAGCAATTAAAAAGCAAGAAGCGGCTGAAAAAGTGCTAAATCAGAAACTCGCTGCTCAAAAAGCCCAGCAAGTGGAAGAGAGCCAAAAGTCGATTGTTCAGCTGAGACAAATGCAAACACAAACACAACAGCATTTAGCCTCAGTTGATCAATCGTTACAGCAGGTGAGCAATCAGCTCAGCGTGGTAGCTACACAAGTTGGCAAATTATCTGCACAAATGCAGGCGTTGCAGGCTGAAAAATCACATGAAGCGCAATTAAAGGCTGAAATGAAAAAGAAACAAGATGCGGTAACACGCGCAAAACTTAACTATTTTGTGCAAGCAGTTATCCCAGGTCGTGCGTGGTTGAAATCACCTAACGGTCAGAGTTTAACTGTGACTGTGGGCGATACGATTCCTGCTTATGGTCAAGTGTTAAGTATTGATAGCTATAGTGGTTCTGTTGTTACAAGTTCAGGACACGTGATCCAATATGCTATGCAAGAGCAGTAATTATATTGAGAGTGAAATATGGATACGACTATTACCACAATCTTGCAACACTTAAACGATAACCTGCCAGGCCTTTGGTCACTTGCAACGGCAGCGAGTTATCTGTGTGGTTTTTGGTTTTTATTGCGTAGCATTTACCAATTTAAAATGTATGGTGAATTGCGTACGATGATGGCCACGCAGACCGATTTAAAAGGTCCATTGTTGTTTATGTTTGTGGGTTTTATGCTGCTTTATTGGCCTTCTTTGTTGCATTACAGCATGATGACCGTGTTCAATCACCCCAATCCTTTGCCCTATCAAGATGGTGGAACAGGTGAGACCTTTAACACTACGATGCATTTGGCGGGCAATGTGATTCAGCTGGTAGGTTTTGTGTCATTTGTTCGAGGTTGGATACTGTTGACCAATTATACGGGGCAACCAGGTGCCCAACCGGTCATGAGTAAGGCAATTGCACATATCGTGGCGGGCTTATTTGCCGTGAACATCTTCGAAACATGGCATATTTTGAAAAATACTTTCGGAATTTAGGTAAAATAGAGTGGCAGAATACGCAGTAGCCGCTACAATAATAAGATGAGTACTAGGAAGGTTGACTAATAGAGAGGTAAAGACAGTGAAAAGAATAGTGAAACGATACACAGGTAAAACCTTGCTGAAATCGGTTTTAATGCTATCGGTGTCAGTACTGTGTTTTGGAGTGGGTATTGCTTTTGCAGCTGGCAACGATACAGGTCTTGGTGAAGTCGCTTCAAACATCACCAGCACCTTTAAGCCTATTGCCGAGTTAATTACAGCAGGTGCTTATATTGCCGGTTTTGGTTTTGCTGTAGCAGCTATTTTAAAATTTAAGGCACACAAAGATAACCCACAGCAAGTACCCGTGGGTACACCCATTGCATTATTGTTTATTGCAGTGGCATTAATCTTTTTGCCAAGCTTGTTCAAAGTGGGTGGCGACACACTCTTTGGTTCATCAGGCGGCACAGCAGGTACCGTACAAGGAACATCAACCGTTCCTGGCCAACAAGGCTAATAGCCTAAGAGGTGTGCGATGCAATCATTGCAGTTGGTCGTACGACCAGGAACATGGCGACTATTTTCACAACGACGCGAAGATCCTCGCTTTGACGATGTTAAAGCGAAGGTCTTCGAGCGTGATCAAAGCACTTGTCATTTTTGTGGTTTTCAAGCCAGTCTGCACCAAGAAGTTATTAATCTCGATGGCGACTATCGCAACAACAAGCTCGACAATTTAGCAACGGCTTGTTGCTTCTGCACACAATGTTTGTTTTTAGAAGTAGTTGGCAATGGTTACGGCGGTGGACGTCTCGTTTATATGCCAGAAATTACGCAAGCGCAGCTCAACAGCTTTTGCCACGTTATTTTCTGTGCGATGACCAATGCTACTGATTATCGTGATAGCGCACAAAGCATGTATCGTAGTTTAAAATTTCGTTCACGACCTGTTGAAGAAAAATTTGGTGATGGTGCTGCAAAGCCTGGAACATTTTGTCAGATGTTGCTTGAGCAAGATGAAGACATTGAAAAGCTCAGTGCAGATATTTTAAAAAATTTACGTTTATTGCCTGCGTATCCAAAATTCAAAACAGAGCTTGAAGATTGGGCGAAATCTGCAGCAGAAGAGTTAGAACAGAGCGAGCGAGGATAGCATGCGAAGTTTTTTAGACCCAATCATTAACGCCATTGATTCGCTTCTAGCTTGGTTTAGCATATCTAGCAAACAAGTGACTTCTTCTTATTGTGATTTAGAAACCGCAGATGATGAGCACACTTTAGTGTCGCGTGATGGTTCACTGATTTCTATTTTCCGCATTGATGGTGTGACACATTTGGTTGGTCGCGAGGAGTTCGATCGGATACATGCCGGTTTATGCAATGCATTACAGACAGGCATGAAGCGAGCTGGCCATGCTTTTCAGTTTTATTTTTCTTATGATCGCAAGCAAGTTTATAATGATATAAAAGAAGTTTTAAGACCTGCCAGAGAAACCACCAAGCGTGTTGAGCTTAATCTCGATGATTTATTAAATGAGCGTGAGGAATATATTTCAAGTTACTGCGCGCAAGAAAAAATGTTTTTAGTATTATGGACAAGGCCAACATTTTTATCTGCTGAGCAAAACAAACGTGCTCATAAAGAAAAGCTAAAATTTCTACGAAAACGAAAAGTGCCTAACTTAAAAAGTTCACAAAACTTTTTTGCTGCAATTCCTGATTTGAGAAATGAGCATGATTCATTTGTTCGTGCAATGAAAAATGATTTAGAAGCGCTTAATTTAACTTCAGAATTGCTAGAAGTTCACGATGCGCTGCATGAAGTACGAATGAGCGTAGACCCTGAGTTTACCAGCCAAGATTGGCGGCCTGTGTTGCCTGGCGACAAAATTCCCGTAAGAGATTTAAAAGAAACAGCCGGCAAAGTGGCTGATGTGGTTTGGCCAAATCTCGGCAAACAATTATTTCCACGTGATGCAGAAAATGTTGATCTTCGTACATGCCGTATTGGCGATAAAATTTATTCGTCAGTCTTCATTGATTTGTTTCCCCAAGAAGTAAAAAGTTTTATTTCATTATTTAGTCGAACATTGCCCACACGCATTCCTTGGCGCATTTCTTATTTTGTTGAGAGCAATGGCTTGGCTTCTATACGCTTCAAATCACTGATTGCTTCTATTGTTAGTTTTGCCTCACCCGGTAATCGCTTGCTGCACGATGCCAGCAAAGCGTTGCAGCAAGTTGAGGTGGGGAGTGATGATGCGGTTGTGCGCCTTCGTGTTGCATTAAGCACATGGGCGCCGGAAGATGATATGTCGTTATTGCGCGTAAGAACCTCTGAATTAGCAAAGGCAGTTGAGGGCTGGGGTTCGTGTGAGGTCTCTGAACTTTCGGGTGATCCTGTTGAGGGCATTGTTTCAAGCATGTTGGCAATGACAGGGAATAATGTCGCAACAGCGTCTGTGGCGCCATTGTCAGAAGTAGTGTTGATGTTGCCGTTCGCGCGACCTGCATCACCTTGGCGTCAAGGCGCGGTATTGCTGCGCTCGCCAGACGGTAAGCCATGGCCTTATCAACCGGGTTCAAGCAAGCAAACCACGTGGATCGATTTAATGTATGCACGTCCTGGTTCGGGTAAATCGGTATTATCGAATGCGATTAATTTAGGTTTATGTATGGCAGCGGGTATTCAGCGTTTGCCACGTATTGCCATTATTGATATTGGTCCATCAAGTAGCGGATTGATTTCGCTCATTCGTGAAGCATTACCCGCTAAAGATCGTCACTTGGCCGCTTATCATCGTTTGCAGATGACGCCTGATTATTCGATTAATCCGTTTGACACACAGCTAGGCTCGCGTTTTCCAACGGCGCAGGAGCGTGCATTTTTAGTTAATTTCCTAACCTTGTTAACGACGCCACTAGGCTCACAACGCCCGTATGATGGCATGGGTGACATGGTAGGCTTAGTGGTTGACGAGCTTTACAAACATTTTTCTGATGAAAATTCTCCACGTGTTTATACGCCAGGCATTGAGTTGGTGATTGACGGCGTGTTAGAAGAAATCGATTTTGTACGTGACCAGCATACAACGTGGTGGGAAGTGACCGATGCCTTATTTGTTGCAGGGTTTTCGCACGAAGCACAACTCGCTCAACGCTATGCAATGCCATTGCTGGCCGACACAGCGTCAATTGCTCGTAGCCAATCGATTGAAGATTTATACGGTAAAGTACAAGCGCCTACTGGTGAGTCATTAATTGTCGCATTTTCTCGCATGATTTCAGGTGCTGTGCGTGAATATCCAATTTTGTCAAAACCCACTAAGTTTGATTTGGGTGATGCGCGCATTGTGTCTTTAGATTTGGATGAAGTCGCTAAAAGTGGTGGTGACGCGGCTGATCGACAAACAGCTGTGATGTATATGCTTGCACGTTACGTGATGGCAAAACATTATTATTTAACCGAATCAAGTTTGGCACAATTGCCCGAAAAATATCGTGATTACCATGCTAAGCGCATTGCCGAAATTCGCGAAGACCCTAAGCGCTTAGTGTATGATGAGTTTCACCGTACGTCTAAATCACAAGCGGTGCGTGATCAAGTTATTTTAGATATGCGTGAGGGTCGTAAGTGGAATGTGCAGATTGCATTGTTATCACAATCGCTTGATGATTTTGATGAGGTGATGGTCGAGTTTGCTACGTCTATTTTTATTATGGATGCAGGGCCGGAACAAGCGATAAAACGATCTACCGAAGTATTTGGTTTGTCCGATACCGCACAACATGCATTGCGCACGCGTGTGCATGGTCCACGTGAAGGCGGTGCTGTTTTCCTTGCACAATTTGCCACTAAACGAGGCAAAAACTTGCAGCTGTTAAGCAACACACTTGGCCCTATCGAACTATGGGCGTTTAGCACCACCTCGGAAGATGCGTTGTTACGCAACAAACTTTACAAGCAGCTAGGCGCAAAAGAAGCACGCCGTTTATTAGCGCGACTCTTTCCTAATGGCACTGTTCGCCCCGTCATTGAGCTTCGCTTAGCAACCATGAAAGAAGAGAAAGGCGCTATTGAAGAAGAAGACAAACGTAGTATTGTTGATAAGCTAGTCAGCGAAATTCTTGAAGCCTACGCCAAAGATCCTGATGTTAAGCGTTTGGCGGAATAGCCCGCAAGTTGAATTGCTGCGTTTTACATCACATGGGCCAACAATTACCCAAGAAAACATTCTTTCATAGCTAGATTGAATCAATATTACTTCACTGATAGAATGTCCAGCAAAGGAGGCCGCTCCTGATGACTAAAATCATTCTAAATGATGCTAATATTGAGAAGCATGTGTTAAGTTTAAAACGTAAAACAAGCTTAAGAAGCTTGCTCCACCTTGTTGTGCAGTTAAGTCATTTGAACCCTTTGGAGGGTCAAGATGAGATTACGGTTAACAGCTAATAATGCTGAAAAACAGCACTTTGTCAGCGCGGGCTCCGATATGCGGGTGCTATCAAAGCCTCTCAAGTCATTGGGCATAGAGGTATTTGCACGCGTTCGAATTTGGAAAGATCAGTCGATTTCATTATTAACGACACATCCTAGCTTTTCAGTTTTATTTGTTAAAGAAAAGTTTTATGAATTTGCATTTGCAGGTAAGCCTGAAGAGTATGCCAGTGGGATTATTTTATTAGATGACGCAGGCTTAAATTGTTCTAAAATACAACGAATAAAAAGCGCATTCGTTGAACATTGTAGACTGAAGCTCGATTTATCGATTATAGAGAGGCATGAGCTTTATACCGATCTCTACTGGTTTGGGACATCATTTAATGTTGTTAATACAGGTACATTTTACTTGAATAAAATTGGGCTTCTAAAAGCTTATATTAAATCGGTCAAGCAAAGCGGGGAGGCTTTGTTTGCTCGCTCCGAACAATATCGACTAATCTATCCCGGCGCATGTGCGGACAAAACCTTTTTAACTTCCCCCAAATTTCACCGCTGGATGAATATGCCAGAGTCAATAAGCCGCCTAGATCAATTTACTGAGAAAGAACAATCATGTTTGGCCTTGCTTAAACAGGGCGTTTCAGTAAAAAAAATGGCTTGCGTGCTAAACAAATCACCAAGAACCATTGAAAAGCACCTTTTAAATGCAAGGAAAAAAACTGGCAAAAAAAGCTTGTTAGAATTAGCTGTGTGTCTTAATGATTTTTATTAATATATGAAGGATGGAGGCAAAGCGTGGGTGTTTCAAGCGGCATAATGTTAACACCAGAGGCAGAAAAAGTTTTTTTGCAGTTGCCTGGTATTGTGGTGTGGATGAATCTGAACGAGGAATATTTAGGTATTAATCCTTTGCTTGCAAAACTTCAGGGCTATAAAGGACATGATAAAGCCTTGGGTAAAACTTGCTTTGATATGCCGTCGCCCGCGGTTGAAATGGCGGATCATTTTAGTATGCAAGAACGTTTTATTATGAACACAGGCTTAGAAAAACAATATTTTACCGTGGTTGAGTTTAGTAATGGTCAAAATATATTTGTCGTAGCAAAAAAACCCTTGATTGATGATCAAAATAATGTGATTGGCCTGTTCGTTCAGGGTGTTAATGTGACTAATAAATCGCTGCTTAAAGTAAGCTCCGATCTTACCTACATGGATCAAGGGGTGGTGAAAAAAAATAAGTATCACCAGTTTGAATATGAAATTCTCGATCAGTTAAACAATAATTTAACGCCGCGCGAAGTTGACTGCCTGTTCTTGCTCGTTCGAGGTAGAACAACAAAAGAAATTGCTAATTTTTTGAGTTTAGCCGCTAAAACCGTTGACCGCCACATTGAAAATATTCGTTTGAAATTAGGTTGTCGTAACAGAAATGAAATTATTTATACTGCTTTTCAAAATGGTTGGGAAAAAATTGTGTCAAACAATGTGCTCAATATTCTCAACAAAGGCATGTCTTGGGCATAAATTATTCTAGTTTTTTCAAAAATTGGGTAAATTTACCCATATAAATTTCCGTTTCTTGCTGTTACATTCAATCCCGATAGCTCACCTCAAAAATATTATTAATACGTGTCGAGAGCTGTAGATAAAACTTCAGTTTAGTTAAAGATTTTGTTTGTGAGAAACCTAAATATTGGGAGGGAATAAGCATGAGTGTAGTTGACCAACATGGCTGGGCAGGTGATCATTATAGAGTTTTAGAAGGTGATTCTTGGGAAATTATTAACTATAAAAATCAAATCAACGACGCACTTGCTCGCCAGCTTAGAACAACAGATGAGCTGACAGAGCGAGCTTCCGTGTTTGTGATAAACTGTTTTTTTGATGCTTACACGTTGTTTACAGTCCCAAAAAAATTGAACGCGGCTTATGATAGATTATCTTCAGAAAGACAAAATCCAAGTGCTGGGGATGTTGATACACGTCAGCAGGCCAAAAAACCTGTTGAAGAAGGAACGCCAGCAGTAGCTGTGCTAAGCGATTCTGCACGTACTGATCAAGTTCAAAGAGTGGATCAAGCAGAAGCGACAGGTCCGGGTTCTTCAGAATCTTTTTTAGATCGCTTTGGCCGGCGTGTTGGAAAATTTATTCAAGATAATGTTGATTTTTATGGTTGGCAATCAGGAAATGGGTATGGATTTACAATCACGACAAAAGGAGGGCCGGCCTCTCAAATGCGCTATATTGGTAGCCAAGATGATCTGAGTGGTCCTATAAAGGTAAGACAAAAAGCCTATGATGATCTTCATGAACTAATGAAACCCGTCTTTAAAGAATTAGCTGATCTGGACAAAGCAATATCTGATAATGAAAAACGCTTGGATCAATTAGAGGGCGCATGCATTCCTAAAGCTACGATCACTGATTTTGAAGAGCGATTAGGTGTGATCAACGGTAAAATAGATCATGTTCTGAATGCGGAGCACAAGAAAACAAAATTACCTGGGCTTGAAGGAAAATCATACATAATTGAGCTAGATGGGCATAAAGTAAAGATCCCGGTGCAGCACTGGGGTGATGAAGCATATGTTTTCGGAGATCATTTCACTGGTGCACGAAAAGCTATTCTTAAAGATTTTTATTGCGCGTATAAAGATCGTGTAAAATCGAGAATTCAACATTTTTCTGATAGTTATTATAACGTCAATATTTTAAATCATTATAAGAATAAAAACTGGTCTGGCGTGATTGAAGCTTTTAATGAGCGCTATGATAAATCAAGATATGGTAATCATCAGGATGTTTTTTCAACAAATAACAGGAGTTTTAGAGAGCAAGCCGGCTTCGAAAACAAGTTGTATTATGCAATCGCACAGCAAAAGCTTCATGGTGTTGATAGTGTGTCATTAGAAGAAGGATTTATAAGATCATTTTTTTCGAGTGATGAGGGGAAGCCGAAGGTTGAGGAAAACATGGGATTGTTTAAGCAATATGTTGCCGGTCTTTTAAGTGACCAGGCCATAGCTAAACGAAACGAACCGCTGGTAACGTATTGTTATGAAAAAAGTTATGGACAAGTAGACTCATTTTTTTGGCTTGCGTCAACTATTTATTTAAAAGTTCAGTCTGGTGAGTTATCAGCTTGCCTGGGCCTTCTAAATCGGTGGATAAAAGATCATCCAGAGCATGGTGATGCTGATATTGTTAAGTTTACCTTGGGCAAGCTGCAATATTTAGATGGTGATGAGGGGGCTGGACATAAAATATTGGCTACTATTTCAGATGAATTTTTACGTCAATGTGCTCAAGATACATCAGGAGCTCCGCAATCAGCTGAAAAAATACACGACACGTCTGAGTACAGTGTTGCGAAAAAAACTGGTGGTGATGAACCCGCAGCGCCCAAAAAACAGTTCAAAGCAAAAGTTACGGCTCCGCAATTTCAGGCAGATGGTATAAAACAACAGCGTGATAAAAATCGACGTGTTCGCCGACAACTGGTGGCTGAAGAGATGTCTGGCGCAAAGGGAAATAAGCTGAAAAAAATCGCGGCTGATGCTGTTATGGGTCAGGTTGGTTCGCAACTACGTCAAAGACGAAATCCAAAAATAAAAAGAAGTCAGTTGGTTGGAGGAGAACACTCTGCGTCAACCAAAAACATACAAGCACCCCTAGATGGGCTGAGAGCCAAGCTTAGGCAGCATGCTGAAACCATGATAGATGATGCCGCGAGAAGTCAGGAGTTTAAGCGTCCTGAGATGAAAAGCACAGGCACGCAAATGGATGCTTCTGCAGATTTTAAAGAAGATCCAAACAATATTGGCAAACTTTCCTGCTACATAGACTATCTGTTAGGTCGGTCTGATACGAGCGAGAGGGATTTTATGGCAGCGTTTGACGCTGTTGATTTAGTTCGCGTAATAGACAGTGGAGATTTTCAACGTTTTCATGAACAATTCGTTGCGCTTTGTTCAATGGGAAAAATTACAGGTGAAAACGCGGGTCGATATCGTGCTCGTGTTGAAGACATAATTAAGGGTGGCCTTGATATTTTAGGTGCCGAAACAGTTAATAATAAATTTTCTTACAATGCCAAAATGACGGGTGAATTAATTTGGTCTCTTATTCAGGGAGGGTGGGGTTTCAGGCCAGAGGAACTTCAGCGCTATGCTAGCCAATATCAAGGACTAGTCAGGGATCCAAAATGTTCGGCTTGTGCAGATATTGATTCTATTCGAGTTTCTGCGGATGAGATGCTTGCTAACAGCAATGAGTGTGTAGAAAAAGCTCGAAGCGCTGTTCGTGATGGCCATAAATATAATATGCAGCTTGTCGAAGTGCTTCAGTATACCTTAGATAAATTTGCTGAGCGTTACCCAGGATGCATCTCTAGAGAGTTGTATATTAAGCTCGATAGTTTTATTGAAGTATGGTCCCGTTATCATGAGTTCTTTTCTAACGAAGGTGGGGTTTGGAGTGGCGATGCTGTTGAGACGATAATGCCGGGTATATTGATGCTGCTTCGAAATTACATGCAACATCAATACTTAAGCAGTGATGAGCAACATCGATTTGAGAATTTTCGCAATTTAGTGGTTGCGGATGTTGCGGCATTAAGTGCAAACGTATATGCCTCTCGAAGCTTTTTCTTCGGGTACAATGGCATTATTAAACCAGATGTTGGCAGTAAGGTGGTTGATGCGGCTGGTAACACAATTGAAATGACGTCCAGCATGTCGAGCTCACTAAGCAGGTTGAATTACGCCGCGAGTTTAACGACAGGTTTGCTTTATCTTAGTTATTATACCGCGATGGTTGGCACTAAAATTGCGAGTTGGTGGCAAGATCATGCGTATCGTTCTTTAGGTCGATATGATGATAGTTGGATAACGGCCACACTTTCAGGCGTGGCAAAGGGTGTTGCTGAAAATCCAGTGCTATCAAACAGGGTGCTTTTTGGTGGCTTTATGAGCTTTTTAGGTCGTGTTGATATCGTTGCCACGGGTGCACTTGGTGCCTCATTCACCGTGACTGGTTTGATTACCGAGCAAATGATATCGGCCGGTATTATGGAGGTTGTCGTTGAAAATGGCGTGGCCACGGTTGCGCTAAGTTCTGCGGCGAGCACGGTGCTGTTGGGTGCTAATATAGCTACAGCAGCCTTGTTGGCGCACGATGCTTATCAGTATGCAACCTTAATTCATGGCGACAATGAATTAGAAAACTTGATGTTGGACATCAAGCGTGCGGAGCAATATGAGAAAGATGCAGAAGCATACAAAGCCGCTGGAGATCATAGCAAGGCTTCTGCGTCAATGGCTAAGGCTCATGAGGCATACAAAGGTGCAGAAGAAAAATTTACTCATGCTAATTATGATTTAAATTATTCAGAGCAATTACACCTTAAACAAGAACTAGGCCGAATGTACGGTATGCTAGGGAAGGGTTCAGGCAGTGAAGAACAAGTGTTTGATGAAGCGATGGGCGTGTTGAAAAATGATACGATGTTTAATCGTGAAAAGGGATGGGGCTCATGGTTTGTTAGAGATCCACATCGTATGTATAAAGATGATCAAGCAAGAGAAATAAAAATTTCCCAATATTGCAAATTAGCTGAAAAAGCATTTTTAAAAACAAATTGTACGCTTGCAAAAAATTGTGCTGATAAAATTGAACTATTTGAGAAAGAAACAGGTGAATTAATTTTAACTGAGGAGCAAAAAACGTTTCTTCATCATGTTGCTGATAATATGAAAATTCATATGCTTACCGGTGAAACGAATGATTTTGTTCAACATACACCGAGCGGTTTGTTTTACGACTGCAAAAAACAGTATGACAAGCTGTCAGCTGATATTAGTGCAACCATACTCTATGACGAAAAAAGAAATCAGGCAAAAAGGTACAACCAAGCGCTCGCCGATTTACATTTTTCAAGGTTCCCTTGGGCTGATGATCAATCAAGAGAGGGAAGTTTGGCAGGGTTTTTGGTCCATAAATTGTCGAAAGTTTGTGATTATTTACAAGGTGGAGATGCCGGATTGAGAGAAAAGTATAAAAAATATAATG
This sequence comes from Legionellaceae bacterium, assembly GCA_002707695.1. GTDB lineage: Bacteria > Pseudomonadota > Gammaproteobacteria > UBA12402 > UBA12402. The sequence goes on along the minus strand of PANR01000046.1, from coordinate 8,358 downwards.
AATTTGGTGAGCAGTTTGTAGCGAATTTTATATTAAAAGAGATGCGCTATGATTTGTTTTATGTTGATACTGCGCTACGGTATGTCATTCCTGTGATGTTAACAAAACTATTCGCTTTTTCGCCCAAAGGGTCAGCGTGGCCAAAGCGTATCAATGTTGGGGTATTATTGTTGAGAGAGTATTGGTTGAGGCAGATTCTCGACAGAATGTCAGAGGTGAGAAAAGCTTCGCTGGCGGGTTGGTTAAACACGCGTCGCGATGTCAGCTATGCTGTTCGCCTGGTAAATCCTCTTCTTTCGTTGCTCATGCCCAATACCAATCAACCGGATATTGATCCTAACGTTGCGATCAATGCGTTGCTTGTTGTGTTTGCACAAAGCCTTTGCACGGCTATCTCGTTTCTTTGTTATATGGCTGATATGCTAGTTGCAGGGTTAAATTTTTCTACTAACCCATTGATGCAGTTTTTGGGTGTGATTTTTTCAGCTCAATTATGTCTTTCACAAATCCATTCATTAACACATGGTGTTTTCCAGGTGGAGGGTTTAAAGCGCATTGCTATGCGAGAGCAGGTTGATGCACGGCCAACGCCGAGTGTTTCTCAAAAATTGTTAAAAGTTTTGCAAAATAACCGAGCCTATTCAGCTTTAGCTGCTACTTCAAGCCTTTACCATTTTTACAGTATGTATCCCGATTTATGTGACATACTCAATACGTATGAAATCACAAGAAGTTGGGCGTTATGGCCGCTGCAACCATTTATGAGTGTTTTTGAGGCTGAGCCAGAATCGACATGGCTTAGCATGTTTGCTCCAGTCAAGGAGCCGTCAACGTTTGAGAACTTTCTTGCATGTGTTGGTGCAGTCACGGCTGCGCAGGCAACGGCGTTAGCTTGCACACTTATTGTTATCATGCTTGGCAGGTTGATTTACGATTTTCTGACGATGCATGAGGGAGCAGAAGAGCAGGTGAATCCTGGGCATTTTAGTCAGTGGATGGCCTGGCTAGATATGATTACTCATCTCAATTTGTCCGCGCATTTTAATAAGCCAACGACAGATCATGCTAATGCTGTACCCACTGCACAAGCGGCTGAAGCATCAGCAGTGCCCCCACAAGCGGCCCATCAGGCTGACGCACAATCTGCTGCAGCGGCAACTCAAGGTGCAAATGATCCGCTTTATGGCCAGCCTCATCATCCAGGGTTCTTTGATGGTGCTCCTGCTCCAGATGAGTTTAATGCTCAAGAGCACATAGCGCTTCATACGAGGTTGGGTAATTTTGATCGTTAATGACAGACTTACGCCAGGATTAACCCAACCGCTCCATCAATCGAAAATTTTTAAAGCGGTCGATATCAAACGGGTATTCTGCGGTGTTGGTTGAGAGGGCCAATTGGATGGGTTGGTTGCCGGCTTTGAAGCTCACCATCCAAGTTTGGGCTTGGTTGGCAGGTTGGGTGTCTGCTTGTTGTAGCACTTGCCACCAGCCCCAAGGGCCAACGCCGCTAAAGGTGGTTTTCTTGTTGTGTTGATCAATGATGGTCACACTGCTTGCGCCGTTGATATCCTGCCAGTCGGGCCAAGTAAATTTGGCCGTTTGGTTTGCAGCGTTAAAAGTAAAACGCTGTTTGCCGATGGCGACAATAATTTGTTTAATGGTTTTCGGCAAGGTTTGTGAAGTCAAAGAAAAGCTCACGCGTATGTGTTGATCGCCGTTAGGAAAAAACAGCTGTTGAATGGTTTGCGTGGTTTGCAACGTTGCTAATGTCGACTGACTAAAGCGCAGGCCGCTGCCATCGAGGTTGGTCGTGGTCCAGCGTGATTGGTATGTGTTGATAAAAGGTTTTAAATATCGCGTGATAAAATTGTCAAATAAACCATCAGGTGCAAAATCATTCACAAAATTATTCATATTCGCTTGCTGGCTTGCCATGGGATTAAAGGGAAACGTTTCAGCAAATTCTTCATTAAATGGAATAACCAGCTGCGCCCATTCTTGATTGATGTGTGCTTGAGCGCCATTGAGCAGTGTTTGCCACGTCATTTGCGCGAGCTGATAAAGCCAGGTTTGCAGAGGGGCAGGCGCAATGTGTGCAACCTCATAGAGTGTTGAAATCGGGTCGTGTCGGCCCTGATTATTCATGCGAGCAGCCGCCAATTCGAAAGCCGCTGCAGCTGGATCATCGCTGTTCAACGGGCTGAGATAATTTTTTAACTGAGCAAATAATTGCTGTAGTTGTGTGAGATTATAAGGCGCATTGACAGTAGGCAGTTGATAAAACGCGAGCAGTTCTTGGTTGAGTGCGGCCACTTTTGGGCTCATATTTTGTCGATAAAGTGCATTCAGTTGGTTGAGTGGTGAGTTGCTAATTGCCAACCGATCGATTAATTCCAGCAGTGCTTGTGGGGTTTTGTAATTGACCAGTTGAATATTGTTGAGAAAGCTTAACCAACTTTTTGCATATTGTGTCAGGTATTGCTCAAGTAGTGCTGGCTGTTTGGCAAGCTTTGCAGTCGTTTGAAGTTGTTCGGGATAAATTTTGTTAAAGACAGGCGCTGTGTAAATTTTTGCAATGCCCAATTTGGGATCTCTAGTTTGAAAAACGCCCGCCGTCATTTTGTTTTGGTTAAAGTTAATGGTGAGCAAATCAGTTTTGGAAATTTTTTGTTGGTTGATAATGCGTGCGAGTGTTTGAGGTGAATAATTATTCGCAAAAACATTCGTCAGTAGACAAATAAAAATAATAACAATGAAGTGGTAAATTTTTTTCATACACAAATGAAAATGGCCTGCTCACTGCCTCCTATTATAAATAGTAAATCAGTCGCAGGCCACAGATAATTGATTCGGGTGTTTTAGTCGCGCTGACCTTTTAACCACAAATCCAAGCCGTACATTTTTAATTTTTTGCGTAATGTGCCACGGCTCAAACCCAGCATGATAGCTGCTTTTGATTGGTTGTAGCGCGCTTCGCGTAGAACAGTTTTGAGCATAGGTACTTCAACTTCTGCTAAAACCATGTCGTAAAGATCAGTTGCTGGTGTGTCACCAAGCTGAGAAAAGTAACGCTCCATCGCATCTTGAACGCTTTCATGCAAAGGTTGTTTTTGCACGTGATCAACTTGCTCAGGACTCGTTTTAATATCCATCGTTTGCATACTTTCCATACAGGGGGCCTCTCTATTTTTTTCCGGACTTACTTTTTGACATAAGCCCAGTCTGTTTCACATCTAAACCACTAAATAATTTTAAAAATAAGCATCTCTAGGTAACAAACAGCACCACATGACAAGAAACAAAGCCTTAATGCAATTGGCTTCTTCCCTTAGTAAACAGTGAAAGTTGGCTTCAATCCTAGATGCGCGAACTGTTTTTATCCTAGTGACCGGGGCCATTATAACAAAAAAATGCCAAGGTACAAGCGTGGTATAGTTTTTTTGTATCTAAGTTGACCGAATGCGGAGAAGGGTGCAGATAAGCCAGTATTGACCGACCGATCGGTAGTTAAGTGCTAATGTGTTGCGGTTCGGTGCTAAGCGACCCAGTTAACAAGCACCAATTCTCTTTGATTTTCATAGGGTTAAACATAGTGCCTAGATCTGTATAGGCTTGCTGCACGTCTGCTGCCTGTTCTCGCAAGATCCCTGATAGGGCGATTTTCCCTCCGGGCTTTAAGTAGCCAATCAGCCTTGGAGCCAGTGTAATCAATGGATTAGCGAGAATATTAGCAGCTAGCAGATCAGTTTGAGGGGGCGTGCGAGCCGCGGTATCAAGGTTGATAGAGAGCCGAGACGGTTCGATGTGATTACGCTTGGCATTTTCTTTTGTAGCAGTGAGCGCTTGTGGATCATTATCGATCGCCCAAGCGTGCTCGCAGCCGAGCTTCAGGGCCGCAATAGCAAGGATACCAGAGCCGCAACCATAGTCGGTTATAGTTTGACCAGATTTGACGGTTTCGTCGAGCCAGGAGAGGCACAGGGCGGTTGTGGGGTGTGTGCCTGTGCCAAAGGCCAGCCCTGGGTCTAGCAGTATATTGACGCCATTAGGGTCAGGCGGTGGTTCGGTGCTTGGGCAGATCCACAGCCTTTGGCCAAATGACATGGGCTTGAATGCATCCAGCCAAGCTCGCTCCCAATCTTTATCTTCAAGCGTCTGAAAGCGCAGGTTTTGGAAGCTGACGGCATCGAGAGCAAGCAGGGCCTGCTCAATGGCGGCTGGCTCATGGGATTGGTCAAAAAGAGCGGTGAGGATAATGCTTTGCCAGAGTGGCGTCTCTCCGGGTTTGGGTTCGAGCAACGGTTGATCTTCAGCGTCTTGTAAGGTAACAGAAACTGCGCCGAGCTCTGTTAAGGCTGAGCTAAGCGTCTCGGCTGACGCTTGATCAGTGTGTAAACTGAGTTGCAGCCAGGCCATTTGATCAATCTTCACTTAACATTTTTTCCAAAAAGTGAATGCTGGTGCCGCCTTTTTGAAAATCTGGGTTCGCTAAGATCGATTTTTGCAAAGGAATGTTGGTTTTAATGCCATCAACAATGAGTTCTTCCAGTGCGTTTTGCATGCGTCGAATCGCCCCTATGCGATCCTCGGCATGAACAATAATTTTCGCAATCATGGAATCATAGTAAGGCGGAACTTTGTAGCTACTATATAAATGTGAATCAACGCGCACACCAAAGCCGCCGGGCGCATGAAAATGTTCAACTGTGCCTGGTGAGGGAATAAACGTTTTTGGGTCTTCGGCGTTAATGCGACACTCAATTGCGTGACCGTTAAGCACGATATCTTCTTGTTTCAAGCTCAGTGGTTCACCTGCCGCCACGCGAATTTGTTCTTGAATCAAGTCAACGCCCGTGATCATTTCAGTCACAGGATGTTCGACTTGGATGCGCGTATTCATTTCGATGAAATAAAATTGTCCGTCCTCATACAAAAACTCAAACGTGCCTGCGCCGCGATAGTGTAATTTTTTACACGCCCGTACACACACTTCGCCAATATTGCGACGTTCTTCTTCGGTTACGCCCGGTGCGGGCGCTTCTTCTAACACTTTTTGGTGGCGGCGCTGTGAAGAGCAATCACGCTCGCCTAAATAAATGGCATTTTTGCCATCGGCCATGACTTGGATTTCAACGTGACGTGGTTTGGTTAGAAATTTTTCCATATAAACTTTGTCATTATTGAATGCCGCTTTTGCTTCGCTACGTGTCAGGCCAATGCTCTGAATTAAATCTTTTTCTTCATGCACGACACGCATGCCTCGCCCACCGCCACCGCCAGCGGCTTTAATGATGACAGGAAACCCAATCTCGCGCGCAATTTTTAAATTGGCTTTTTCATTATCGCCGAGAGGCCCATCCGATCCAGGCACGCAAGGTACGTTAGCTTTTTTCATCATTTTAATCGCAGACACTTTATCGCCCATGATACGAATGGTGTCCGCTGAAGGGCCAATAAATGTGAAACCACTTTTTTCAGTTTGCTCAGCAAAATCAGCGTTTTCAGCTAAAAAACCATAGCCAGGGTGAATGGCATTCGCCCCCGTTACTTCAGCGGCGCTGATAACCGCAGGAATTTTCAAATAGCTGTCAGCTGGCGAGGCTTTTCCAATACATACCGCCTCATCAGCTAAGTGCACATGCATGAGTTCACGATCGGCTTGTGAGTGCACGGCAACGGTTTTAATACCCATTTCTTTGCAGGCGCGTAAAACACGTAATGCAATTTCACCGCGATTTGCAATGACTATTTTTTCGAACATGAATGTTGTTCCCTGTTTTATTAATCTTCAATAATAAATAATTCTTGTCCAAACTCGACAGGATCACCGTTTTCGACTAATCGCGCGGTGACTTTACCCGCTTTATCGGCTTCAATTTGGTTAAACATTTTCATCGCTTCGATGATGCAGATCGTATCGCCAACTTCAACACGTTGGCCGATTTCAACAAATGGCTTGGCGCCAGGCGTTGATGACAAATAAAACGTACCCACCATCGGGGAGGTGACATAGTGCTTGTCGTCATCTGCGGTTTCAGCAGCTGGTGCATCGGTGGCAGAAGGTGTTGCTGGTTGAGGAGCAGCGGCTGTGGCAACGGGTGCTGCAGGGATGTGAATGGGCGCAGCAGGCGCTGCTTGTACTGCGCGACTTAAGCGAACCGACTCTTTGTCCTCTGTAATTTCAATTTCAGTGAGATTGGATGATTCCAAGAGTTCAATGAGTTTTTTAATTTTACGAATATCAACAGCCATGAGCCTTCCTTACTTAAGATTAACAAGTGATGCTTTACCAATAAATTGTTCTGCTTGTTCGAGAGCGAGATGATAGCCCGCGATGCCTTGTCCGACAATGCTTGTGAGCGCAATATCTGAGAAAAAACAAGTGTGGCGAAAGGGTTCGCGCTCAGCTGGGTTGCTAATATGCACCACGATCAAGGGAATTTTTATTGCTAATATGGCATCACGCAGCGCGATGCTCGTATGCGTAAACGCTGCTGGGTTGAAGATGAGAATATCGACCTTCTCACGCCAGGCTTGATGAATCTTATCTATCAGCTCAGACTCGGCATTGCTTTGGAAGCATTCTAGCGCCACTTGGCTTTTATCGCATAGAGATCGGTGGAGGGCCTCAAGCGTCGTGTTGCCGTAGATCTCAGGCTCGCGCGTGCCGAGTAAGTTGAGATTTGGACCTTGTAAAAGGAGTATCTTGGACATATCGGCACTGTAACATTTAGCTTAGATAGATGCAAGTTTGGCGATATTAGCCGCATGATCAACGATTTTAGAGGTCAATCTTTGATTCGGTTTCGAAGGTATTCAATAATAGGGACCGTTATTGAGATCAAAATGATCAAGATAACGACAATCGAGAAATTGTTTTTGACCCATGGAATGCTGCCAAAAAAGAAGCTCACATATAGGATCAAAATCACCCAGGCCGCTGCCCCGATAATATTATACAGGGTGAATTTTTTAAAGCTCATCTTGCCCACGCCAGCAACAAATGGGGCATAGGTCCGAACAATGGGAATAAAACGGGCGATGATGAGCGTTTTGCCACCATATTTTTCATAAAACGCATTGGTTTTGTCGAGGTAGCTCTTTTTGAAGAATAAGGAATTTTCATTTTTGAAGGTTAAATGACCAACTTTTTTGCCAATCCAGTAATTGACCGTATTACCCAGCACAGCGGCAACAATCAGCAAAATAGTGAGCGGGTTAATGCCCATCACACCGTGAGTTGCCACAATGCCAGCAGCAAAGAGCAGACTATCGCCGGGCAGAAATGGCATGATCACAAGCCCTGTTTCAGCAAAAATCGCAAACGCCAAAATCGCATAGGTCCATAAACCATATTGGCTGACCAAGTTAGCCAAGTGAACATCGAGATGCAGAATGTAATCGACAATAGTGTTCATGCGCTAACTTTATATAAGGTTGTGATTCAAACTGCAAGCAAATACACATCAAACCGGCAGCTTTTGGCGGTGAACTGGACGTCTGGCTTTTTGTCAAGCAGGTAAGGTGCCAGGCGAGGGCGTTTTACCACAACACGTTTTTTTGCGCAGTTGAGCGCAACCTTGAGCAGCTCATCGCCTGAAGTTTCATGTTTTAGCAGTGCTTGCAGCAATTGCATATCTTTTTTAACTAGCGCTGATTTTTTGCGTTCGGGAAACATCGGGTCAAGATAAATTACATCGGGATAATCGCAAGCGTTTAAATGTTGAAAATAATGCAGGCTATCGGTTTCAATCAACGTCATGAGCTTTATCGTTCTTGCCAAACCTGCATCTTGCATTGCGCGTGTGAAACCATCTCTCATGAGCTCACAAAGTTCGTGCGAACGTTCAAGCAGCGTGATAGAGCAGCCGTGTGAAGCGAGAATAAATGCATCGCGCGCAAGACCCGCAGTAGCGTCAATAACAGTAGGTTGATAGGTTTTTTTTACGCCGATTGCTTTTAAGAGGAGCTCTTTTCCGCCTTGCTGCGTGCGGTGCTTGACTTGAGGCGAAGCAAAATCAACGGCAATCGCAAGTTTGCCATCGCTTAGTGTGAGTTTGTTGTCTTGTTTAATTAATTGCATTTTTTAACGAGCAAAGGCGCCTTTGGACCTTCACCTGCGCCAGGCTCTTCTTCTGAGACATCGGATGAAGCAGGTGAAGTTAGTTCGGCAACTATCTTGTCACACATCATGATACGATATTCATAATCTCGACAGACGCAAACAAAACTCTCTTCCGTTGCATCCGATTCATCGTTCGCTTTAGTTGCACGCTCCGCCGCTAGCCGTTTTTCTAACAACGCCTTAAGCTCGATGTATTGCTCAATGGCTTTAGCGATATCACCTTGTGCTTTTGA